>NZ_JAALGV010000046.1:0-67017 GCF_011174875.1 Acinetobacter sp. GFQ9D191M | reverse complement strand
CAAATTTACGGATCCATCTCTCTCTCGTACACTTAGAAGATAAGCATCTGGATTCGTTTTTAATTCTTTATCTAACATTATTAGCTTATTCAACATATCTTGGTTTGTCGTCTTGGGAATGATCCAACCGCCAAAACTAATATTGTTTAATTTGATGTTAGGTAGTGGATCTTGTCTATTTTGTTCCAGTAACCAAAGATAGTTTTCACTACAAACAAATAAGACTTTTAATTCCTGATCAATGCGCCGTAAATCACAATATCTGAATAGGTTTACGTTACCTGGTGCTTCAGCATTGATAATTGGTTTTTTTCTTGTTTTTTCACCATGTAACTTAAAGTATTTAACACAACTTTCAATGTCACTTTTTAAATTGATTGGTGCAGTTTCTATTGGTGCCTCTGATAATTGTTCTTCAGCATATTCAAAATAGATCCAACATACATCTTGGTCTTTTAGCTTTTCAAAAAGCCAATCTGGAACGTCATGCAATTTTTGTTTTAGTACAAATGGTTTTCCTACATTCGTAATCTTGACGCTTCTTTTCTTGTACGTGTCCAGCTCCCCTATCTTCTTCACGCCACTTTTATATAAATAACGGTTTTTGAGAACTACTTTACTCTTTTTTACCTCTTTTTCAGGTTTAGGATCAGTACTGGATTTTTCAGGCTCAACATTCAAACAAAAGTAATCTATTCCTTTGGTAAACAATTGAAACTTCCCCTCCTTTTCAATTAAGGCAAAATTCCCTCTGATTTCAGCACCTACTATATCTTTAGATATTAGAAATCGATCATCAACGGTTTGTTCATTTAAGAGCAGTAAAGCCGATTTAAAATCTACTTTGTGTTCTGGTATTACAACATAACCGTGGTCAAACAACTTTTTGCTCACTCGGATAACTGTGTAAATATCCATAACCAGCTCCTTATATTATTTCCTGTAATTTTGGTTGATGTATTCTTGGATCGCTACAATTCTTTTTTCTGAAGTAGGATGCGTTGATAAGAAATCAATTTTAGTGCCCTGTTTTTCTTGGGCTACTACTTTATTCCAAAAGCTGACTGCGCCCTGTGGGTTGTAACCAGCACGAACCATAATATCAACACCTAGAAGATCCGCTTCACTTTCAAGTTTGCGCGAACCAGGTAAGTTAACCCCATAATCGCCTAGTAAACTTGTGCCAGATACAACCATGTCACCAAGACCAGCCGAACTAGCTGCAAGCACACCTAAACCAGTTAAAAGCTTTTTACTTACCTTTTCACGCCCATGATCACGTAAAGCATGTGCAATTTCGTGGCCGATCAGTGCAGCCAATTCATCATCAGTTGCATTAATTTTTGTGATAGAACCAGTCAACACACCGATCTTGCCTCCAGATAGACAAAACGCGTTGATTTCATTATCTCGGATTGTATTAACTTCCCAATTCCAATTTGCTGCGTCAGCTCGATAATGTGGAACTTGTGCGATAAGACGTTTTGCTACTCTATTTACTTGAGCGTTATTCACAATCAATCCACGCTGTTTAGCAGTCGTGATGATGTTGTTGTAAGACTGAGTACTTTGCTGAAGATATTCTTTTTCAGAATACAACATGATTTGTTTGCGTTTAGAACCCATTCCATCAATAGTACTAGATACGCAACCAGTTAAAAGAGATCCGGCAACAGCCAAAACACACAAAGATTTCATCTTAAAATCAAACATTTTGTTTTCCTTTATGTTTAAAAACATTTAACAAGTTAAAACTGCGCTTATTAAGCTTGTTTTTATCTTCCAAATCAGTAATACATTTAAACTCTTTTAAGATGTTTTTGTAATGCTCTTTTTGTTCATTTTCTGACTTATTAAAACCTTTCAAAGCTAACTGTTCAATAGTTTTAGGGCTGAATAATTTCAGAAGAACTATATTTAATATTAAAGTACCAGCCAGTAAGCCCAACGCATAAAGCTGAACAACTGAAGTACTGTATTTAGGTTCCATCGGACCAAGTGAACCAAAGCATATAAAGCTAAATACAGATAAAGTAACTGCAGCTATAAAACTAGATACCGTAACTCTAATCTTGAACTTATATCGTGCAATTAAAGCGACAATTAAAAAACCAAAAAGTATGGTACCAATTGCCGTAGCCATTATGACTAAAAAGAGCCCAGGGTTTGTGTTTGATGGATCTAACATTTCCATAGAATATCCTTAAATAAAACCCTTGCTTTCTAATAGGGTGAAACGATCTTTAAACAGTACAAAGAATGTTTTTTTAACGCTTTCGTACTGGTGTTTGATAATGTCTAAAGCACTATCATATGCACCTAGTTTCACGTAATTAACAAAATTGGCATGATCAAAACCTTTAAGTTTGTGACGTTTAATAAAGCCCTTAAAGTCTTGCTCTTTTTCTTTAAATTGATTCTCAAATTCAAAGAAAAGTTTGCCTAATTTCATGCTGTATAGTTTTAAATTGACAATAAATTCGACTAAAGGTGTTTCATTTCCTCTAATCGTAACCAGCATGTCTTTATCTTTTGTGATTTCGAGCGATGGTAAAAAATTAGAAAAATTAACCAGTAGATCACTTAATAAAACTTGTTTATTAAAGTATGTGACCAAAACAGGTGCGCTATCTGGCACATACGCTTTGATACGTTCAAATTTACTTAAAGCTTCTGGAGAAGCATGACCACTAAGGGCTAATTTCACTAACATATAATTCACTCGACATCTAATTCATTTTTTAAAACCAATTTGTATTTTGGATGAACCCCAAGTCTAAGTTGAAGTAATGTCCACGCTTGCTTTGTTATTAACTTTTCGCCACTTTCAAACTTTGACCACTGTATATTGTTGTACAATCCTGTGTGACTAGACATTTTGGTTTTACTTAAACCACTCCAGACTCTTAGTTGTTTTCCTAAGACTGGTATTGGAACCAGCATTAAACCATTGTCCTCTTGTTCCTTTAAAATCTTTAAAGCTGCCTTTTTACCTACTAATTGACCGCCATCTTCACAAATATAAGTAATACGAGCTGTATATTGTTCAGAGTTTAAGCACTCTTCTAACAATGCTAGAACTTCATCCTGAGGATTCGTTAAACCCCCTCCAACCGTATCGCCTGTATCAGTTTTAATCACGAGTTATACCTTTTAAGATAGATATTCTTATAGTATATACGAAAAACATTTAAAAGATTTTTTTAAAAAAACAAAATGTTCATTTTTTGTATTTTAGCTAAAACCACTTATAATATGATTATTGGTATTAACCAAAGTTTAAAACATATTGAAAGGTGTTTAAAATGACTAACTCTAAAACTAACGCTAAAACCAAAGAGAACCGCTTAAACCAAAATGGCAGTTTAAGCAAAACCGACCAACGCAAGCTTAAACCTATTTCTTTTTGCTTATTAGATACAGAACAAGTGACAATGCTGGAGAAAATTGAAAAGTTTCAATATGGCAATTTCTTTAAAAACATTATAGCTTCTATGACTGATGAAGAAGTTGAACAGATCGCGAATAGCAACAAGAAAAGCGATCCAATCATTCCTCAAAAATTACTAGATCTAAACATCACAAAAGGTTTCTTATCTTGTCGTTCAATTGCAAAGGTGCTTTTTAAACACAATAAAGTTGAATCTATGCTGCATGAGCTACGTAACTTTATCTCTGACGAATTCATTTTAAAGTTAGCTGAAGACCGCAACTTAACACTATCTATAAGCGACTCAGAAGTCGATTCTAATACCTCTTCAGGTATGTTTGATGATCGCTATGCGATGGCTGATACTGGCTATAAGAGCCGTACAACACCTGTTTTCAATCAGCAAAATATTGAATCTATAAAATCCATTGTTCGTGAACATGAGAAGCTTCCAAAACATGTCGAATTAGACAATGATTTCATTGAACAGTTTATGAATGACAATCCTGAAGTATTCGCAAAATTATAAAAACACAAACAAAAAAAACCATCTAATTTTTAGATGGTTTTTTTATGTCTTAATTATTTCTAGAATCAGCTATAAAGCTTCGCTGGCTCGTCTGCAACTGGTATCACTGGCTGTACTTCTTGCATAAGAATTTTAGTCACTTCATCCAGTGGTGCAATGTTGGAAGGTAAAAACTCTATTGCTTCAGGAAATTGTGATTTAAGGTAAGCATCTATGGCTTTGTGAATAGCTCGGTACCATTCTCGCGATTCGCTCTCTAAATTAAACATGCTTGAAATTGAAGCTTCTAGATCCGCAATATATTTACTTGGTAGTAAAGCTTTACGCTCCATATAAGCTTGATGTGCCATAGCAAGCCAGATAAAGCGATTTAATTCCTTACTACTTCCCTCTACGCTATTATCTTTAAAGTTCAACGTTCTAAATTTGCAAATGTGAAAATGTTGCTCACTAAAATATTTAAAGAAATCTTCATACTCAATTACAGAAATGGATTTTTGTAGCACCAATGGTATATCTAATGCGAGATCCACTTCGACTTTACGTGTACCAATGCCATTTTTAATAACAAATTTCATATTCACCTCAAAATAAATTAAATTGTTTAAAGGTGTCTTTATCATTAAAAGTAACCAGGTGATGCGATTCAATTAACGATTTAAGGTCCTTAGCCTGAGCAACTGGCTGTATTTCAATGCTGGCGATTTGTGCAGCTTCATGAATTAACCCTATGATTTGAGCACGGCTTTCTAAATATGCAGATAGATCGCGAGTTTCTTTGAATGAAGAAATGACAAAGTTAATATTCTTTTCTAAATTCTCACTCAAACTGCTTAGTGTTTGGTTAATTGGTGCATACTTTTCTATATGCTCTAAGACTGTTGCATGATCTAGAAAAAAACTAACTTCCAGCAATAATGAATTGTAAAAATCAATAAAGTTCGTTTCTTTTTCAAAGATGAAAATTTCTTGGCCATCTTCGTCATTAGGTATCTCAATTGAACCTTTTGAGATCTCAAAACTTTCATCCCCCAACAATGTATGCAGAATTCGGCCTAAGTGTTCTGCATGTGGTTTGCTGTTAGTAAAGTTGATTTTCAAGTTTTCATTTGAATCAGCAATACGGACTAAAATATAGTTTGTTGTGTGAAATAATTCATCTGCATTGTCAGTAAAATTTAACATTGAAATCTGATTATCTGTTCCAGCATCAGAATCAAGTTGCTTATCCAAAAATTCATGGTTATCAATAAAAAGCTTAGCTACACCGTTTGTAATAATGCTTTCGTATTCACCAAAGTTTTGTGCAAGGTATTCGCTCATTAAATTTGGCAGAACTTCTAATAAACTTTTTTTAAGATCCGATAATTCAATAGCAGAATTGAATAACGAATCTGGCACAAGGTTCTCTACCTCTTCATCAAGTGCTTCATCGTTTGGTGACAACCCTTTTTGCTGTGCAATTGCATTACGGAAGGAAGCCATAATTGAGATTGTCAAAATTGAAAGTGTTACCGTTTTAACCCATTCACTTTTCACATCGTTAGGCACGTAAAAAGCGCAATTACTAACCCACTGGTGGTTATGATTAAGAATCCGCTTTAAAGGGGTTTTAGTGGCTGGAAAAATTTCAAAGACAGTATTTAAGATTGGGTTTTTACCCAATTTGATGCTTTTATTATTACCGTAAAAATAGATGCTGCGAATATCAGACATAATATACTTTCTTAAACTTAACGTTGGTTACATATTATCACTGATTTAGTTTTAAAAAATATTTTTTAAAACTATTAATTTTATTTTTTTGTGTTTTAATTCTGCCCTTGTTCACTGCTTTTAAAACCCAAAAAAACAGGTAACTTTTGCTTAGGCTACGGTGGGAACTTGGTATTACAGTGTTATTTGGTAGCTAAAAAATTAAACATTGATAAACTATTGATAGTAAAAGAGATAAGGAATAGATAGATTTCTTTGCGTGTAGGGATATACTTTTCATCAAACATTTTGTTTATCGCATACAGAAGTGAAGAAAAACATAAAATGAATATGATGATTTGCAATATATATGATGGAGTATTGAGGGTTTCTGGTAGATATTTAATCTTGTATATCGTTGTATTTAAAAACATTTCAAACACAAAGAATACAACTACAAAGATGTAGCAAATATTGAAAATGGCAACTAAGTTGTATGCCGATTTGAGTACCAGGCCTGTCATCGATTGTTCACTTGAATCAATCTCACCCGTTTTTGGAATTTTAAAAAGCACAACGCATTCCAGTTTTAAGAGTGTATCTATTATACTTTTAGAATACCTTTTATCAACTATAAAACTTTGTTATTAAAATAAAAAAATGGCCTTTTAAGACCATTTTAAAACACCCTACCCTCCTTTTAAGACTAGCCGTTGTGCTTATCTTTAGAATCACGGTAAGTAGAGATATGGTAGAAGAAAAAGCACGATAAAAGTGAGAAAAGCACCACCCCGAACGTGTTCCAAAATCTGCTATTTGATAGTTCAGAAATACGTTTATTGATTTCTGAGATAACACATGGATTCGCTTTTGCAACTTCAACATTTACATTGCAGACTTCAGCATATTGGAATAGGAATGTTTTATGGCCAATATCATACATTTCTTGGATCTGGTTAATATTGGTCGTATTCAGAAGAACCATAACAAGAGAGATCAGTGCTACAAATATAGAGATAACAAGAAAGCACTTCACAATGATTTCACGAGCCACATCATCAACACCACTTAAATATCTTTCGAGCAATATATTTAGCTTAGTTCGACCATCAAGGATAATGTTATAGTCATGTTTTACTTCATTATTTCCTGTATGGTTTTGATTTGTTGGTTCAACAGGAATGTCAGATAATTCGGCTGGTAAAGTGACTGCAATTACATCTTTTTGTTCTTCAGGTGCTAAACTTTTATTGCTGCTGTTTGATACAAAATCTTTTAATAAGGGTACTGGCTCACTTTTAAGGTGTTCTGTTTTTACAACCTCGTGAGCCGACTCATTTGCATCGAATAAGATCTTGTCTGTTCTTTCTGGATGCTTGAGATGTATATATTGATAAATAAAATAATTGATCTTTTGCTGTAAGACCGGGCTTTTATCAACTTCACTTTCCACATCTGCACCAAAAGTCTCAGTTATAGATGATTTTAATTCTTGTACTTCGGATTGATTCAGCAATTGATATAGTTCATATATTGTTTTAGAACTGATCATGATAAAACCCACATTAATATTCATTAAACTGTTAGTAGTATATAGAATGTGGTTTTAAAATAAATAGGTATGTTTTAAGAATAAAAAAAACCGCCTTTTAAGGACGGTTTTAAAAGGGGGTTTAATTAGTATAAACAGTTGCCGTTTGCACCAATAGAGCGTCCATTCTGGCTTAAATACCGTTGTACGGTGTTAGCAACATCTCTTGGGAGTTGATTATTCACTTTTTGTATAACATCGACTTTGTATTTATTCTGACAACTCACAATACCAGCCAACATGTTATTGATCAGTGATGTATTGTCTTTACCATCCAATTTACGTGTTTCTTCGTTTATCACTATGAATTGAACAATATTTAGATAGTTATTCGTGAGGTTGTCACCACTTTTTGATGACTTGTTTAGATTCTCAATGGTCGAATTCAAGTTATTCATTCGTGCTTCAAGGCCAGAATCACCAGTGACATTTGCATTATTGTTTTGGTAACGCGTAGCTGTGGTGTTCCGATTAGAATTATATTGTCTTTGCTGTATCGGCTGTTGCTGAACCTGAACTGGTGCTTGCTGTTGAATTTGACCAGGTGCTTGCTGTTGTTGAGCTGGCACTTGCTGAGTTGAATCTTCATTTGAAGTTGCTTTTTTATACCAATCACTAAAATCGGCATTTGCACTACTACTCAATATAGTAGCCGTAAAAATTGCACATAAATAAAGTTTATTATTCATTGTCTGAACTCTCTTTACCGTTGTAGTTCGCTGGACTAATAGCTTTTAAACTGAACTCATTTGCAAGTTTCCACAACCGCATAAATGTCTTTTGCTTTTCTTGTACCCAATAGTCCTTATCTTTTTTTAGAAGATTCTTTAATACATCTGAGTTCAAGTGGAAATTATCATCAAAAAAATGTTCAAACAGGAGTTCTGTTAAATAGTTTTGAGTTAACGTTTTTTTATTTTCATTACCCGTACCAAAGAATATTTGGCAAAGCTTTGTGCTTTCACACACGAGATCTATGTATTTTTTCTCGTCTGCATTTCGCTGGTGGCGCAAATGAGGATGTGTAATAAAAATAGAATTACGTATGAAAGCATAATCAATAATTACAGTAGCTTCCGTTTTCTTTGAAATGTACTCAGCGTTTGTAAGAATTTCACAAGTGGTAACATCAACTTTGTCGCGAATATTAATGAATTCGCTTGAGAAAGTAGATGCACTTTTGTTTTCGATCTCAACTTTCTTATCACGATTTCTCAGATAAAGTAAATTATCTGCTTGCTTCATATCGTTTAGGAATCTTTCAAAGAAGTGATTACTTTTATATAGATCTTCTAGAGCTCGCGTAACATAAGACGCAACCAAATTAAGATTTTTAGCTAAATATGATGGTCCATTCTTAGTTGTATAAGCAGCTAAACGATCCTTAACAAGTTCTATTACTTTTTCAGGTTCACCATTATTCAATCGAATTGCTGAAGTGAAGAGCGCATTACTGATTTTAAGCTCATTGCCCTGTTCATCCTGAACCTTTGCACACATTTCATTTAATGTATTAAGCGCTTTACGATAGTTGGACTTCAACTGAATCTGAAAACGATAATTGCAAAAATTGTCACGATCTGGTGTACGCTTATTGCATGGTTCATACTTAACAGAAATAAATAATTCAATAGATGGATTGTTATTCAGTCTTTCTAATGAAACAAGAAGTCGTTTACGGTAAAAATCACTTGCTTTGTATTTAAATTCTACTGAAAACTCGGTTAATGCTTTGAAGTCAATGTAAGGAATAACCACTTCGCCACGAAACTCATTGATCTTCATCAAGTTATACATATAAAGATCAAAACGGTCCTTAAATCCAAGAACCGTTAAAGTGTCGAGAACTGTGTAGCGCCCCTTTTTATCAAAATCTAATTCAGATAGATTGGCAATCAACGTTTCTTCAAGCTGATAGCAAATAAACGCATTGTTATCTAATTCAAAATAGCCCGTACTGGCAAACATTCTTTTATGAGTTACGCTGTCTACGTCATTTCTTGAAAATGGTTCGCTGTCCATTTGGCGTAAAGAGCTCATTGGTAGCATCACTTTACCAACACTATTTAGCGTATTCCATGCCAAAGATTTGATACGGCCATTGCTAAGGTAATTAGCTTTATTTTTGAATAAAAGAATTTGACGGATGTATTCAAAATTCAGAACAAAGTTGTTCGCTAGTTGTAATGCTTCAATTTGGGATAATTCAGGTTTTTCAGCGATAACGCGCTGCAGCTGATGTGCATACTTATTTTTGGCATTCACCAACATTAAGTAAAAAATGAATTGATCAACAACTGGAATATCTAGATAACATTCGACTATGAAATTACTGATTTTGTTGCCGTAACCCAAGAGATCCATGGTTTTTGTTTCGGCATTAATAATTGAGTCTTTGATTGACTGCGATAGTCCAAAAATTTCATCTTCTGAAATTCCTTTACTTATGCAGACTTGTGAAGAATCTTGCATAACTGCTCCACTTTAGACAACGTACAACGTACATTGCCTGAGATTGAATTAAAAAATAAAAATAAAAATATATTTGCAACCCAACTAACGTTGTAGTCTTTTCGCTTTAAAGCTGTGTATATACTAACTAAATTTTAGACAATAAAAAAGCCTCGTCAGAGGCTTAATTACGCAATTAACATTATTTGTTGACCGATCTGCGGTAACTCTAGTTTAGAAGTAGTGAACCTGTATGGTAGCTTCTCATATATGCTTTTAAAACTAAGAGAATTTCTAAAAAAATCAAAGCTTTTAGTGAGTTTAAAAGTAATATCGCCACTTGATAAGATTTGAATTTCGTCAATCATAGGTGCTGCAGCTTGCTTCGCATCTGTATCAATCATAAATGATAAATCACAAGCTTCACGCATGATCTGGTTGATAGTTTTCTTATTAAAATCTAGACCTGTAACGTGGTTAACTTTTTCAGCTGATACAACGTATCTACCGTCTTCTGCAGAATAAAATGCATTTAAATTATCAACTAGAATAAGCAATTCGGCAGATAAAACACCTTTTAGCAAAATATCAGACGAGCCAGAGCTAAACACATTGAAGTCAATGAGTATTTTTTGATGTCTAAGACTAAATGATTGATATTGCATATCTCGAATTCCCATAGGCATTCTGAGTAGACATTATAGCATCAATTCGTTAATTAGACTACGATTAAAAGCATTTTTAACAGTAATTTCTTAATAAATAAGACTATGAAAAACAGTGCCTTATATGAGTAATATTCACAATTACAATGTAAGTTAACCAATGTAATACTTGATCAAATAAATATGTGCTCAAGATAGGCACCCAGCGAAACTTTTTTATAAATGGTTTGTAAACTTTCTTCCGTCCTAATGACGTAAGTTATTGTTTTATAGTGGTGCCAAAATACGAGCGAAACTTTTTTATAAATGGGTTGTAAACTTTCTTCCGTCCTAATGATGTAAGTTGTTGATTTATAGTGCTGGCAAATTTCGAGCGAAACTTTTTTATAAATGGGTTGTAAACTTTCTTCCGTCCTAATGATGTAAGTTGTTGATTTATAGTGCTGGCAAATTTCGAGCGAAAGTTTTTTATAAATGGGTTGTAAACTTTCTTCCGTCCTAATGATGTAAGTTGTTGATTTATATTGCTGGCAAATTTCGAGCGAAAGTTTTTTATAAGTGGGTGTAAACTTTCTTCCGTCCTAATGATGTAAGTTGTTGATTTATAGTGGTGCCAAAATACGAGCGAAAGTTTTTTATAAATGGGTTGTAAACTTTCTTCCGTCCTAATAGCGTAAGTTATTGATTTTACTTTTTTGTCCAGATCCAATAGCTCAACTATCATAGATAGTATGTTTAGTATGTTTTAAGGTTAGGTTATAACTTTTTGGCTGTACCTAACTTCCAGCGAAAGTTTTTTATAAATGGGTTGTAAACTTTCTTCCGTCCTAATGACGTAAGTTATTGATTTATAGTTGTGTCAAAATACGAGCGAAAGTTTTTTATAAGTGGATGTAAACTTTCTTCCGTCCTAATGGCGTAACTCATTGATTTTCTGTTATAGTCTGAACTCAGCGAAAGTTTTTTATAAATGGGTTGTAAACTTTCTTCCGTCCTAATGGCGTAAGTTATTGATTTGTCGTAAAACAAGCTAAATAGCGAACGTTGGGTCATATATAAGGGCTATTCCTCATAAAATCTGAAAGTCTTTATTATCAAGGCTCTCAGGAAATTGGAGAAGTTATCCGCAACGTTTTGAATTTAATTTGCGCTCAAATGAATTTAATTTGCGCTGGAAGTATTTTTTATTCTATTTAATTTTATTATAAACAGCGACTTACAACACTTGCTAGTTTGCAAATTTCCAATATTGCAAAAAGCTAAAAAATGAACAATATTTTACTCATATTTTTAAATTCATTCTAATATACAAGAACTTAATTTGTGGATAGAATTTAATAGGAAAGTGGATAAAAACATCAAAAACCAGCTAAAAACGCCTTATTTTCTAAAAATTCAAATTCAATTTGCGCTCAAATGAATTTGATTTTCGCTCGTACCATTTGTGTTTTTCCGTACTAATCCTGTAATATCATGAAAAATAAGCATAAAAAATGTCCCTAATTAACTTCCCTTAATTAGAAAGATAATAAACAAAAAATTTCTTTTTAAAAATTTACTCTTAAACTTTTTAATATATTTTTTAATTTTTTATTTGCCTCCTTAGTATATACCAATGAGGTTTTGTAGTATTTTATAAATAGCTTGAGTCAATGACCAGCAATCAAAAATATAAAGCGTGGAATTTAAGAAATGAGTAAAAGTGATAATACGATTAAACGTATCGTCATGACTGTAGATCAATTTTACAAACATGATGAACAAGACGAGCTGTATGCATACGGCTTTGATATGTCTACCAATGAACCAGTTCGCATACGAATGAGTTCATCTGAAGAATTCACGAAGATCATTAATAAACTCAACAAGCATCATACTGAGAATGTTTCAGTAGATGAAGTCCACGCAAAATTTGATTCTGGACGTAACCAACGTACTTCATTAGACACACATAATCGCGGTGCTAACCGTGGTCGAATTATCTGTTTTGACAAATGTGTTGACTCACCCTACGAATCTCTTGACGGTTATAAAACTTATGTTGCTCAGTGGTGCAACGTAATGAGTAACAACCCGAATTCACAATTAATCAAAGCAGTCACTTCTATCAATGTGCATCAACAAAAAAACGGCGATTTCTTTGTTAAAGCTCAAATCATTGAAGATGCAGCACATATGCAAGTGCCCAATGTAAAAATTAATTCTCCAGCACTTCATAACGCTATTATTAAAAATAATTTACAGCTTCTTGTTAAATCTTTATCGAATAGTACTGACAACCAACCTGAGCGCATTCCATTTTCAAAAATTGTTGTGCGCTATGAGTCTGGTTCTGTATTAACTACAATCCCATTGATTCCAACCTATGACAGTGCTGATCGTGAAAGTGTTAAGCAATTCGCTAAGCCAGATCCGTTGATGCAACGTGGCGGTATTGATAAAACTAAAAAGTCTTATCGGGTTGCTAAAGATCCGATTGAAAGTATCAAAGATATTTTGAACGGCAATGACTTTCACACCGCAACTTTTGATCCAAATTTTGTACCATCCAACCAGCATGAAAAAGACCAGTTCGATAAACAGGCTCAGAACGTTTATGTTATGGACCAGGCCCGTATTGCCCTGTTTGCATTACTTGGCGATCGACAAATTAAAGTGTTCTACAATGAAGATGTAGACAAAGAAAAAAATCAAAATTTAAAACGTCTTTACGCTGGCTTGGTGAGTCAAAAATTACTGCCTGAGGTTTATCATGGCCAACAACTACAACTAGGTGCGCTTTACAAAGACACGTTCTTAAAGAAATTTTTCAACAATAAAACGCCTCACGCTGGTTTTCGCAAGGTAGATCCAGAAATAGATTTACGTACTGGTGAGGGTGTTCGTGGTGTTGGTGCACCTCCCCTAGTGAATCAATTTACCGATGACTACGGCAATCCAAAACCGCACGACTTAAATCCTCAATTTTTAAGTCAAGTTGATCGTCAGACCATGAATAAATTGACGCATGCAAAACAGCAATTTGCTGAAGCGTTTATTGTTATTCAACCACACCAACGGAACTCGAATAATTGTTTTGTCTCGTTTATCGAGCCTGTTGAACTTACTCAAACCCGTATGAATGCGTTGAACTTTTCAGAAATTACGGTAGAGCATGTACAGCAACATAAAGCTTCAATCGATAGTCCGTTATCTAAGAACTTCAACCACGATCTTTTACCTGATCCACAAGAGTTAATGATGAAAGTCAGACAGCCAGAAATGGATGTTAAGAAAAGCCAAGAAAAGGCTGCGACTTCTGATGTCTATAACGACATGACTTTTTAATCAAATTTAATAATTCTTCTTCAGGTTCGCTATGACTACTCATGATTTAAACGAAAAAATTAAATGGATCGACTTATCACAAGCTGGTGTATATCTCGATGTACGGCGTGTTGGCCAGACGGATAGCCAATTACTCTTATTGGACGTTCAAAAAAAACTATCTAAAGAAAATTTGAATAACATTGGTTTTACACCGATGAAGTTTGAGGCTTATCCTCACTTTGACGGTCACTTGTATCAATACAATTTGAATGAAACGATCAAACCAAGACTGTTTCATGAAGTTTTGGGTATTCCAAAAGAATTTATCCGTAGTGTGCTTGCGACTCGCCAAGAATTGCATGATTTATTCAATGCCCAAGCAAAAACATTGGTGCCACAACGATTGAACGTTGCGTTGAATAGTGCAACTCCACTCGGTTATAACTCTGATGGCAACAAAATCTATGCTTCAGCTCATAACCGTTTTTACGTGAATGCCCAAGGTACGCAAATACCTGAAGGTCCTAATGATCAGCCGTCTAGTCTGTACTTACGTGCGACCAAGCAAAAAGATTTAAAAGAATGCTTAAGAGGCTATATCTATCAATTAGAACATGAAACAAAGAGCCATAATCACCAGGACTTTTTAAAGTTTTTAGCTCTAATCACGCAAGCCAAAAATGCTGACGTTGATGTATCCAAGGTAACAGATAAACAGATCCATACTGCAGAAGAAGCGCTTGAAACAGTGATGGTCGAAAAGTTAGGTGAGCTTGATTTTACTGAGAGCTCATTTAAAACGAGTTTAGCGTTATACAATCGCATGCCGACTAAGACCATGCGAAACAATACGATTCGTATGTTACAGCAATATTCGACTCCAATCCCGATGTCACTTGTGGCTCAGCGCTTATTGATTGAGGGTGATAACCGAACAAAACAAAACTTTTCCGTGCTCGAGCCAACTGTGGGTAATGGATCTTTAATCGGTTTATTAACCCAAGAGCGTAATGCTTCTGTCTATGCGGTTGAGTTAGATCCCAAACGTGCTGAACGTACAAAAGCACTGACTCAAAATTATGAATGCACGGTTGTTACTGCAGATGCTACACAAATTGATTTTGAGCAAACGTTTAAGCAAAAAGTTGACTATGTGATTGCCAACCCTCCTTTTGGTGCTATGGATAAACTAGAACGTGTTGCACCAATTTTGGTTCAACAGCGTAACGGCGTAGATCCAAACCCATTATTGGTAGATCCATCAGAAAACGTCTGGTTCAGTACGGATAAATTGGACCATGCCATTCTGGTTAAATCACTAAACGCACGAAACGATCAAGGGCGTTCAGTTTTCATTATTGGCTCAGATAAACAGATTTCAGATGGTACGGTTGAGCGTAAATCAAAGAATTTACTTAATTATCTCTATAAGCATTATGAAGTTGAGGCGGTTGTAGAAATCCACGGCAATGCATATGCACGAAACGGCGCTAATCAAAATGTTCGTATGTTAGTGGTAGGCAATCGTAAAAACGAACAAGCGTTACTACAAACTTACCAATCTTCTGTGGTACCAGATAAGTTGAAAGTCATTACGGACTATGACGAACTTTGGGGATGGGCTAATAACGTAATCTATAATCGTTTGAATCCGAATAAGGATCTATACTTCAAGCCAACTACTCCGACTCCAGTTGAGCAACAAGCACAACAAGCACCAGTGGTTGAACCTGTTGTTGAGGTTAAGCCTGTTGAAAAAGAAAATGACGATTTGTTTGCCAGTCTAGGTGATGAACAGCCTGTTTCGCCACTTGAAGATATTGCATCAAGTGTAACGCCTACGTCTGCAGTCACTATGTTTGATGAAGTCGTGGTCGCTAAAGAAGAAGAGATTAAGCAAGAGGAAGCTGTCAAACCAAAACCGATGTTTGGTCGTAAACCTAAATCAAAACCGAATAAAGTTTCTTTTGACTTCGGAACCGTTGAAGTTAGTACGCAAACAACCAGTTCAGATGATGATGTACCTACACCAACTGAAGCTACACCAACGTTTGAAAATGAAAATGACAATGATTTCGTGCCTGAGGTAAAGAATCCGCACGAGAACCAAAATCTGGATGAAGACCTTGACGATGACGTTAATCTTCAAGTAGGTGATACCACGGCGACCAATGAGGGTGAAACACCTGAACAAACACCAGCTGAAGAACCAGCGGTAGAGCAAGTAAAACAGGAACCGGGTTTAACTGCTGAAGAGATTGCTAAGTTAAATTCTGAATTAGCGATCGGTACTGAGCAAAAAGAAGAACCGACTGTTGAATCTGACCAATCAAATTTACAGCCGATTGTTCCTGTTCCTAATGCTGAAAACACAACAGAACCAACTCCGGAAAATATATACCAAGTTAAGTATATACCGATGTCTATGGCATCTGAGCCAATTGCTTTAGTGGCTAAAAACCAGATTAAAGCGATTAATCAGGCAAATGCTCAATTGACTACACACATCCAAAATGTATTAGGTTTTGGGGGTATCAATTTCCAAGCTGAAGTCGATAATGGTAACTACCCTACTCTTGTTGATGCCTATGTCGCTAAGAAATTGCAATATGACAATTTTGATGCACTAAAGTCCGCTTTTGCATGTGAACAGGTCGATGCGGTTGCCCATATCATTTTACGTTTTGACCAAAACTTACCTGTGCTTATTGGCGACCAGACGGGTTTAGGTAAAGGTCGTATTGCAGCTGCGTGTTTACGATATAGTGCGTTAAGAGGAAAGCCCCCTGTTTTCCTTACAGATACAACGCAACTCTTGAACGACATTTGGCGTGATATTGTTGCTACAGACAGTGACAAGTTCTTTAAAGATCCGTTTATCTTTAACTCGGATGCTGTGATTAACCGCTTTGGTACTGAAGAGGTTTTATTCACTGGCCAAGATCTACCTAAGGAAATTGAAGATATTCCAGCGCAACATGACTTGGTATTGGCAACGTATAGCCAATTTAACCGACCAAACCGGAAACGTGCGTTATTGACTCGTTTTATTAATCAAGACACTGTTTTGGTGATGGATGAAACGCACCGTGCAGCATCCTTGAAATCAGCTACAAGTCAATTTTTCTTAGATGTTATTGATCAGACCAATCTAATTAATTTCCAGTCTGCATCGGCAATTAAGAAACCTGAAAATCTTGAATTCTTCCATAAATTGTTCCCTCGATCCGTATCTCGTAATGACTTACAAAAGGTTATCGATAATGCAGATGGTCCAATTTTGGAGTTTATTTCTGAAGGTTTGGTAGACAGCTCTGCCATGATTCGTAGAGAGCAAGATCTCTCGCACATTACCATTCAAACCTTTGTGCCAACTGAAGAGGAAATTAAGAAATTTCACAATTACTCAGATGTTCTTTCTGACATCTTGACGGACATGGTGAAATTTTCTAAAGATATTCGCCTCGATGCGCTAGAAAACATTGCCAATGATGATGATGCTGTTGCCAATTTAGACTTTCATCAGGATTCAGACGATCCGAAAAACCGTTTAAGTTTGAGTGTGATGAACTTTGGATCTCGAATGTACCAGATCCAAAAGCAATTCCTATTGGCATTGAAAACTGACTCTACAAGTGATGCTGTGATTCAGGCATTACATGAGGGTAGAAAGCCCGTGATTGGTTTGGAAAATACGGGTGAGAGTCTATTCAACATTTTGATGCAAAGTCGCATGGAAGCGATTTTAAAAGCAGATACGGCGCAAGACGTTACCGCTGATTCGCCTGAAAAAGAAAAAGCGTTTAATAACTTCAAGTCGGTATCGTCAGAAATTGAATTTCTTGAAAATGAGCTTCAAAAACTCATGATCAAAGAAAACCGTGACGCTGGCGATGAAAAAGCAGCGAAAAATATTCAAAAGGAATTGACTAAGCTTGAATATAAGCGCGGTAGCTATCTGCAAAGTCAAATTTCTGTTTTAGATGAACTCCCACAATTCCGTGACTTGCTTGAAGTGATGTTAGATCGCATCGATGTGGTGAAAGCTGAAGATAACTACGGTAACTCGTTCGTTAAGAAGCTCAGTACGGAAGTGACATTTAATGAAAACGGCGATCCAGTGGTAAGTCTGTATAAAATCATTTTGGATCGTATCAAAGAAAAGATTCAAAAGTTCCCTGACCTACCTTTGATGCCTTTGGACGTACTACGTAACAAGGTGACAAAAGCTGGCTTCAAGATTGATGAAATCTCTGGCCGTCAGATCCACTTAACGGAAACAAGAGACGGCAAATGGAAGGTTAATAAACAAGAGAACAATACGACACAAGGTAAGATTTTGGTTCAATCAAAATTCCAATCTGGTGAAATCGATGTTGTTATTGTGACTCGCTCTGGTTGTACGGGTATTTCTCTACATGCAGCCAAAAACCCTGATCCTACAATTCCATCGGATCACTTGCGCCAACGTGAGTTGTTTTTCTTGCAAAAACCTGAGAACTCTACCGATACGATTCAGATGATCGGTCGTGTGGGTCGCCGTGGTGAAGAATCACATCCGATTATGACGACAGTAGATTCGGGTATTCCAGCAGAAACACGTATGCACTTAATGATGATGCGTAAACTGTCTACCCTATCAGCGAACGTCTCTGCCAACTCAGAAACCAAGTTTAACGAAAACGATTATCCTGACATGCTCAACTACATTGGTAACCGGGTAGCGTTGGACTATTTAAAAAATAACGTAAACTTGGCGAACACACTTGATATTGATATTTCGGATGATGAAAAAGGACCATCATATCGCACGGCGCAAAACTATCATGTGAACCAGTTGCTATCTAAACTGATTTTGATGCCGATTAGTCAGCAAGAACAGGTTTATCAAGACTTGGTTGTTGACTATAACGATAAGATCCGTGAATTAGACTTGTTGGGTCGTAACCCTCTCAAGACCAACTTTTTAGACTGGAAAGCTAAAAAAGTCCGTGAGTTTGAAGTGAAGGACAACTTCTTTACCGTGACTTCAGAAACAGAAGCAGCCAAGATCAATACCTTTGATCTACCTGTGCGTTTTGAAGGTCTGCAATACATTGAACATGTTGAGCCATTACGTGCTGACAATCTAAAACTCATGTTCAAAGAAAGTGATGATTATCTGGTGCGTCAATTTAAACGTATCAATGAAAACATCAATGAAACGGTACACGGACTACTACACTATGCCTATAACTTTGAGGCATTGATGTACCAAAAATATGAAGGCTTTGCTAAGCAAAAGTTATTTTTCAAAAATGGGCAAATGCGTGGTGAAGTGATTCGTGATTATCGACACGAAGTATTTGATCATTTCGGTGTTGTTGAAGCCAATGTAAAACACATTGATGATATTCAATTTCGTAAACCTGATGATCACTCTGCAGATGCTTTTGAAAAAGTAGCTGAAGCGGTTTATCTTGCCAATGATCCTATTTTGACCTCTAACTTTGATCGCATGTATCGAATTGTTCAGGATCTAAAATTCTTGGCTCGTTCTATGGAAAGGAACGAAAAAGAAGGTCATTCAGCGCATGGGTTATTGTTCCTTATCTCAAAACCTAGTCTTTTTGATGATGAAGTGACGCCAGATCACAAAACAGGTGCTTTGCTACGTCTAGACCTACCGCCGTTACGTGTAGGTGCAATCACACCGAATGCGGTTAAGCTTGATTTGGTTTACCCTGGTGATAAGAAGTCGTTTAAAGTTCCACTGATCAATTACACCATGCAAAATGCCAAGCAAGACTTGGATTGGGTAGCTCCAGTGAGTGAAAAAGGACGTATTATCCTAAAACGCTTCAATCCTGAATTTTATTCTTATGCTGATGTGAATAGACGTCATGTTGAGGATCGTCAACCCTTGGTGAACTTATTTACTGAACAAAACAATTATTCCCGTTATACGCGTACCTATTTTGAGAAAGCGCCGTCTGGTGATGTCACACGACAAGCGATTACCTTAACGGGCAATATGTTCAAGGCACATAAGATTGTCAGCTCACTAGATCTACGACATTCAACCGTTATATTTACCGATGCTGATGGTATGCGTAACCGTGCGTTATTATTGCCATCAAATACACCAACTGACTTGTTTGAAAGCTCTCTTGAAAACCAAGTGACGTTTAAGCAAGTTAAAGAGATTGCGAACTTCTTTAATCAATTGCCTGTAAACATTGATTTCAACCGCAATAACTATGTGGGTACTAAGGTTAATTTCCCGTACAAGAAAGCAAGTATTGAGTTCTACTACAACGGGTCAGACTGCTTTAATGTGACGGTGAAATCTGTTGCAAAACAGTTCAATCGCTTTATGTCGAATACCAACGTATTCCATGATCCTAAAGGCGGTAAAACAGATGAATCGTTGAACATCCACTTTACTGAGCCAGGCCGTAATGAGTTTAGATTTGCGCTTGATCTCAAGGATGTTGAACGCTTTGTTGACGAGCTGGACAGTACAACCAAAATTGAAGCTGCCTTTTTGGATTTAAAATCTAAGCTTCCTGATGGTAATGATTACTTTTTAAATGAAATTAACCGTATGCTTAATCCTCCAGAAGAGCCAGCTTATAAGGCTGAGTTACCTAAGGGTAAAACCTTAGATAACGATCAAGAAATCCAGCAATTATCTTTCTAAAACCCTCCCTTAAAAGGTATATACCAGACCATACGTGAATAACAATTACGTGTGGTCTAGTTCGTATATACCATGTATCATATCCGTGACGATCACATTGACGTTTTAAAAAACAAATACAGGTATTTTATGTGCAACTCTAATCCCTTAGAGGAATCTTCTAATAACTCAGATTTAGTGGATTTTGACAGTGAATTAGACATCACAACTGGTTTTAATTCTGACTTTAAAGAAGACTTTATTTGGAATGTTGATACAGATTCTAAAAAGGACTCTTAAAACCAGGAAGGCCACCTGTCATAAGGATCAAATATGGACCAAAGCCCTAAACAAGATAATTTTGACGAGCAAACACTTGATCAACTGCAAGACGGCCAATCATTAACTTTCAATGAGGGCCTGGAACAGTGGGATGATTTAAGTTTGGACGGCGTGGAATTTCAATCCATCCAGCCTACGCCACAACAAAACAATGTTGCACAAGATCAATCGCAACAATACCAGTCTGAACCATATCCCAATGATCCCCTATCTGAACCTCCATTAATGGAAGAACCGCCAGTCATGCAAGATGATGGGTATCAAAATAATCAGTATGATCAGTATGATCAGTATGAACAATATGATCAGCCTATGGGCGGTAACTCTGTACCTCCTGGGCACCCAGATTATGATTACGCTCCCCCTCTTGAAGATACTCGGTTGAACGATGATGAACCGATGTTTTTTGACGAAGGTGATTATGAGCGTAGTAGTTACCCGAATTACGAGAATGAACGGTCCATCATTCCTGAAAACACGTTTGATCTTTCCGCTGTCACTGTCAATGATTTAGCTGAACTTGATCCTGTTCTGATTGGTAAAGTATTTGATGCACTTGAGCAAAGAGAGCCAGCCAGTCAATTAGAATTCTTTGCAGACATCGGGCTTGATCTGCAGAATGATGATGATCTTAAGTTTATTGCGGCTCTGAATAAAATCCAGACTAAAAACGCACTGGACCAAGGATTAGGCAATATTGCTGAAAATAACAGTTCATTGCCAGTTGAAGACCGTGTTTATACAACTGCAGACTCTAAATTATACCTATCAGACAATGATCCTGATTTCCTCCTTTCCAAAGAAGAGAATCCATTTGAAGCCGTTCAAGTGGCTGAAAAAACCCTCTTTAACTTTGAGACAAAATCTTTTATCACTCAGCCCTACTATGGTTTAAGCCTGAAGGGTGCAACTAAAGAAAATGCCCTCAACTTCCTGAGTAATCGTCAATTCGCGATTGAAGGCCTGATTAACCAAAACCAAGTCGTGCGTGAAGCAAAACAGCAGATCTACAACGAAGTTACGGGTGCACCGAATACCTATTTTTCAGGTGAATTAACCGATAAAAACCAAATTAACGCATTGATGCGCCAAGTGCGTGACTTTTGCTTAATTCGTGGGATTGAAGCTGAAGAACTTGGCTTAGTGCCAAAATCTATCGTCATGGATCAATGGCGTGTGAATAGCGACCATACAGCTGCTCGACTTGAACAACTTGAGATTCACTATCTTGAATTCAATACGGACACGTTAACCAAGGAAGTAATTCAGTTATTAGAAACCCGTGAACATAGCGACCAGTTACAAGCTGCTCTACTTTTGAAAGAACATAAAGAAAATCAGAAGACTAAAGAGACAGTAAAGGAAGATGTTGAATCAGCTGATCCGAATGCACCAAAAGGTACACCAAAGAGCACATTAAACATTGCTGGTGGTCCACAAGACAAAGCAAGTTTGGCTGCAAGTAGCGTTGCCTCTAAAAGCTTTAAGGATATGCGAAATGAGGAAGGTAACGAACGTCCTCCTTTAGCGCGTGAAAATAGCCACGGCCATCCACGAACGGTCGCTGATGAACTCGCTGCGCTCAGTGCAAAAATGATTGCAGTCATGATTGAACTGGTTAAGAAAACAATCAAGTTGATCATTGCAGCGATTATGGCCATGTTCAACAAGAACAAAAGCCTTGATAACCTGAAAAACATTTGGGATAAACCAATCAATCCTGATGTTACCGTTAAAAGTAACCATCCAGACGCACAACAACCCGAACAGCTTGCCAATACAGCCGATAAATCAAAATTGACTGAACTTGGTAAGAATGCCGATATTTTAAAACCGATCTCTAAAGAGCAAATGTTGCCTCTTTTAAACGATCCATATACCACTCAACTGAATAAAGACCGTGACGGCGTTACCTTAGAAGAATTCGATCTAAATGTCGGTAAAGTCTATGCCATTGACGGTGAACAATACATCGTGATTGATGTAGTCGGTAAGGATTCTGTCGAAGGTGTTGAATCCTCTACCCCATTTATCAAACTAGTTAAAGAAGCAGATTTACCGCCTCAAGTGGAAGGTAGCGATGCACCTACCCCGATTACGCCGTTCTATTTAGAAGCGATTGAAGACAAAGTAACGTTTCTCTCAATTGAAGAACTGCATGAAGGCATTAAGTCTGAAAAGATCCATGAGTTTGAAGGTCGCTTTTTTGAACCCATTTGTTCTCAGTACTTAGAACAAGCACGTATGTTCCTTGGTGCCGAATATCCATTAGGGCAAGATCCAGAACAAATGACTGAAGAAGCCAAAGCTTCATACAAAGATCAGTTTATTCAACGTGCCTATCAATCAGGTCAAATAATTTCGGATCAAGTAAAGAAAGTCAAATCTAAACTTTCAAACCTTTTGGGTAAGTTTAAAGGCAATACTGCAGAACAGTCGGCAACTCAATCAGCACCGCAAAGCCAAGACCAAAACAATGACGGTAAACCAATGAACCCTTATGACAGTATTTATGTTGATCATGATTCTGACTTAGAAGCATTCTTTAAAGACCGTCACAACAATGTTTCTTATGCTGAAATTGAACAGTTTGTCGGTATGGTTTATGAAGATGAAACAACCCAAACCAATATGGTTGTTTTGGATATAGCTTCCGATAATCTGGATAAACGTGCGATCGTTGTGCCTCTTTCGGTGATTGAAGATCTCGAAAATATCACTGAACAAGATGTGCTTTATCTTAAAGACATCGTGAATGAATCCTCTACCGTTCCACTGTATGAGCTGGAGTCTGTCGAGCCGATAGACGAGTTAAATGCGCTTGGTAAATTTTCAAGTGAATATTTAGACAAGCTCAAAGCCGATACCATCAACAATACTGCAGAACAGACTAATACTTATGCCAGATCTGCCGAACGTGAACTTGAACTTTCAAAAATGATTTTGGAAGGCAAGCTCAGTGTTGTAGGTGCCATGGTGAAAACGGATTACGGTCAATTCGTGGTACTGACTTCAGATTCGGAAGGTCATAAATCAATTGCACCCGAATACAACGCCGTGGCCATTACTAACCTTGATCGTCAAATTACCACGGAAGATATTATTAATGCCGGTATTACAACGATACCGCGTAAAGATATTTTAGAGTGGAATACTGTCACGGCGCTCAATGAAGAATCTGCCAATCAGGTGACTTATTTAGATCCTGAAGTTTACCAGGCAGTAAGTAATGCAATTCATCAAAATCGCGAAAAAGAATTGATTCAAACTTTGAGTACGTTACAACCCTCTGCAGCACTCAATAGCATCGGTTCAAAAATCATTACGCAAGATGGCAATACATATATTGGTCTATGCGCCAAAGATGATGGCAAATCAGGCGAGTACTACGCCGTAAAAGCTCCAGATAATCAACTCTCCCCGATTGGCGCAAGCTATATCAATGATGTTGGTGTTGAAGTCATTAGCCGTAGTCAAATTGCTGAATTTCAGAATGCGGAAAATAATCAGCAACAACTAATCAGCCATGATGTGTTTGTTACATTGCTAAATGCAGTCAATAACAGCAATGAACAAGAAGTACTTCACCTCTTCTCTAACTTGGACCAGGTGAAACAACAAATTAAAGATTCGTTATTCAGCGAAAAGGAAAGTGAAAAAGTGATTGAACAAAATCAATTTATTGAACAACTGAAAAACAATAACCTTGTGAAAGCCGATCACATTAACGCGCTTAATCAAATTGCTGATCAGATTCAAAATACGCAACTGAAAAATGTTGTTAAAGGTATGGCCTCAACCGTTGTTGCGCCTGAAAACTCTCAAAACGAGATGTATGTTCAAAGCTTTCTACATCTCAACCAACGCCTAGACACGTTACAACAAGATTTAAAGCTTCAAGCAGCATCAAATCTTATGAATGCTGAATATAAGCAACTTTTTGAATGTATGGATGATCATCTAGTACTACCTACTGCGTATGGTGATGCCAAGTTTGTAAACCTTAATAGTGTTGAGCCTCGTATTGTTGAATTTAGAAACTCGGCTGAAACAGGTCAAATCTTTGACAGCTTCAACGCCGTGATTGCCGAAACAGGAAACGTGGAAATTGCGCTTCAGCACTTAAAGCAAGAGATCTTAACCGATCACTATATCGCTGCGATTCATGAGGATGTGAAGTTACACCGTCTAGAACAGCAAGACATGGAAAAAATCAAAGAAGTGAATCAGATCCTTGAAGCTGATTTTGATAAAACTGGCCTACGCTTAGAAGCGCTCCAAGATGGTTTGAATCTCAATACTAAAAACTACTTAGACCAAGTAAAGCTTGAGAAAAATACGACATCTCAATTTTTGAGTGACCTTGATAAGCATATAGATTTAGAAGTCGCACGTAGAAACGATCATGACAATGATCAAACATTGGGGCGTTAATCATGGATCTCTATAAAAACGTAACTGGCGACATCGATGCGATGATTACTTTTGATAAAATCTTAGGTGGTTTTGGTCAAAATACAGTGAATACCACGCGTGAGCGTGTTCAAATCAACTCTAAGCATGAAAAGGTAGAGCGTGAGATTGAAGGTGCCAGTCCGTACCTTAAAAGCGATTATGAGCTATTTGTCGAGCATCACAATATGTTGATGCAAGAGTATCGGGCAACTCAGCTACATTTACGCAATATCTTAGAAAAGAAAAATGAGGTTAAAAGCATTCAAAAGCTTGCGGATCTCTGCGAACGGCACCAGTGCTCCAACATCGCTCAATTATTCGTTGAAAAAAATGAAGATGAATATGTATTGCAATGCTTTCAAGACTTTCAGCAAGACTTAGAAAACAATAATGCTCTCCGAAAAGACTTTAATCACTTTTCAGACTCGTTTGAAGCCTACCGATACAATATGGAGATCTGTAATAAGCTTTCTGGTATCGATCAGCCGTTTACCCTTGAACGTCCGAATGACAGACAGTTGAATTTCGTTATCCATAGTCATGAAAACATCAATAAAACATTGTTGGACTATCAGGCGAAGATCATTGAGCAACAAACAACTGTAGACCAGCTCAAGCAAGATGCTTCCTATACTGCCCTATTTCCGATCGCAACCAATGATAAGAACATGTTCTCAATTGCAGCGACCGAAGTTTATGTAGAACAGTCACCAAAATATCAAGACTATCTTAAGGTCATTAAAAATGAGCTTAAGAACATAAACGAAACGGGTAAAAATACGTTTAGTCAGCATTACAAAGATACTATTACGCAAAGCAATCTTGAAAACGTTAAAACTAAAGAAAGCGCTTCAACTTATAGCAATGGGTTTTAATTAATTTTAAATAAAAACATTTAGGGTGTTTTAAGATAGAATCTAAATACCCTTTAATGGAGTTAAACATGATTCAAACTAAAATCACTGAACCGACAAGAACGCCGTTTAATCCTCATGGTTTTGCAGATGCAACGCCTTTACATGCGTTTTACTTGGAATTATTAGAAAAGGGATTAATCCATAAAGCTCTTGAAGAAGGTAATTTGGAATTTGAAAACCAAAACTTGTTCATGACGATCGATTGGGAATCAATAGACGTTCAAATGGATGCTTATACGTTTGATGTGAAATTAGATATTGTATGTGGCGTCATACTTGATGAACAAAAAGTCACGAATAGCATTCAAGTGTTTATTAATGAGCAAACTTTGTTTATAGCTTCAGCTAAAACCTTTAACCCTAAATCTGGTCTAACGCAAAGTCTTAACTTTGATATTCCTTTACGTGTTTTAAGTCAAATGGGCTATTACGCCCTACCTCTCAAAGAGGACTAAATCGTGGGAATGAGCATAGAAAGCCAAAACATAGCATTGTCTCAAGAGCCTACAACCTTTGTACCAGAAGCTTTTGTACACTCTATTAACTACTTTTGTCAGACCTTAGAGAACACTTTTCATTTTGATAAGCGTTCACTCAATTTCTTTGAACCAGGTACACCAAAAGAATACGGCTTGTATCTTACTGAACAGCATTGCCTTGTTTTTTTGAATGCTTGCAGTAGTGGCTATCTTGGCGAAACACGCAAAGTTACCAGCTTCACCGCTTTTGTGCTTTTAAATCAAAAAAATAATGAATCTGAAATGCTCGACATCACGTTAAACGATCCAAAACGTGTAGAGGAACATTTCAAAACTGCGTCTAAAGATCAGATCAATATTTACTTAAAGAACGTGCATGAATTAAGTAATTTTCTGAAAAATAAGTACTCGGATTCAGGTTTTTTAAAAGATATTGTGACTGAGGAAGGTTTTTCTAAAACCCTAAAGCCATCGGTTTTACAGGAATGCTTAAAAGAGGAAGTAGAGCTAATTAATACTTTAATGTGTTTGGTTAGTACTCAGTTTATATATATTACGACAGCTATTATTTTTAAGCGTCCTATTTTAAAAGAATTCATAAAACTATGTTTAACCAATGAGAAGTATATACTACAATATGGTGAAGAATGGTATTATGATTCTATATATAAGTTCGCTAAAAGGATATATGAGTTAAAACACCTTATAGCTACCTTATATTTAAGTAGTGAAGCTGTAGTAAAAGATGTTGTAGTGCTTTGCGAACTTGCTTCTAAAAAACATTAATCATAACTCTTTTAAAGGGCTAGATATGCGTAACAATCACAAGAAAGCTAAAAGGCTACAACAAGTTCGGGGCAAGACTTTAAGGACTAACCCTAATCTACAAAATGTTAAGCCAGCTTTTAAAACTAAAAGTGCTTTAAGCATTTTTGTTGCTACCGTTATTGGGTGTTCAAGTGCTATTGCAGTTCAACAAAGTTCCGTTGCTTCTGTTACCAGTAATACTCAAAACATGGGTAACTTAAACATCGCAACATCATCGACCATTGCAAGTAGCTCTGGTGGTGATACGCCTTTGTCGAATTCAAATAGCGGATATTATTCGTCTACCAGTTCTAATTCGTCATTCAACTCTACTGCTGCTGAAAACAACTTCATGGCGGTTAAAAAAGGTGAACAAGCAGCTGCTCAAAACATTCAAACCAATATTGAATCATGTGCAACTGATGGGATCGGTAAAGTCGTTAAAGACAACTTAGATCTACAAATGACGGTTTGGGGTCGTCCAATCGATATTAACAAAATGTTCAGTCCAGCTAGTCAAGGTGGCTGTTTTGCTGACATCGGTAAAATCATTGACCTTTCTGTGACTATTCCATCACTTGATACAATCATCAATGCAGCGCAACAAATGGTTGTCGATTACGCGACTAAAAAAGCGTGTGACGCAATGAAAACTGCAAGTACTGAACTTGTTGGCCCATTGAATGATGTTATAGGTGAAATCAACAAAGCTGGTCAATATACTGATGTATCGGGTGCGCTTGGTACTGCTGTGAATGGTCAACTTGGTAAACTTGATCCTGGTCTAGTTATGCCTAGCGGTGCTTTTGAGGGTGGAGATACTTATACAATCAATGGTAGTAGCTCGACTAGTCCAGTTTCTTATTCAACTGATCAAAAAGCCAGTACTAGCACACCGTCTAACGCAAAAACTTCAAGTTCAGAATCTACTTCTGTCACCCAATCAATTAAAGACTTTTTCTCTTAAGTTGGGGGTGGTATGAAAAATAGAAATAATCTGCGTAAAAGAAGAATTACTGTTAATCAGTTTTCACCTGTTAAAGCAATTGCGGTGGGTACTTTAACGGTTGGTCTATTATCCGTACCACTTTTTACCAATGCTTTTAGTCTTGGCACTATCCTTTCTGAGCTTGCAATACAAGCTCAGCAATTGATGGTACGTTCTGCTGTGCGTGTATCTACTCAACAAACAGCGGTCAGTGCAAATCAAATTGTTGATAACCAAACGCGTGATTCAGAAATGATCGTTGCTGGTATTCAAAGTGTCGATAAAAATATTGAGATCAAAAAAGCGATTTTAAATTCTGGTACGAATGCTGCCCTCCCTGATTCAGCTTTTTGTACGGCTCTTGAAGAACGTGAACAAACCGATCTCAATAGAAACTTAAAAGACTTTAACGTTTCTAAATACATGCAAGATGTTTCAGGGAAACTTTTCTCAAATTCAACAGATGAAGCAACCTCACCATATGCGTTTCACTTGGCGACCTCGTGTGGCGTAGAAGAAGCAAAAATGGGTGTCTGTAATTTGATTCCAAATGGTCTGCAGTATGGCGACATTGATACTGCTTTTGTTTTTTCTCGTTCTCGACTTTCTGAACAGCAAGCGACTGTTGCATTGAACTACTCGTCAATTGCATCTAACAACGTTGTTCCAGTCGGATTGATGGAATGCTCTTCATCAACTTGCGTTGATTTTCAAAATAAATACATGGCTGGAAGTACTCTTTCATCACTGGCTAACTATTCGGTGGCTAATAATGTGATGCAACGCACTACACCAAACTCCAATGCTTCAGCCAAATTCTTTGAGTAATGACTATGAGAAAGCGTAAAAATACTTTAAGACAGCCTAAAGGAAAATCAAAGTTTGTACCTGTCATTTTAGGTGCAACTTTGGTGATTAGTAGTCCTGTTTTTGCTGAATGGGCTACGGTTGGTTTGGGTACGATTATGAGCGAGATGTCTTCTCAGATTCCTAAGCATGCAAGCAACCAAGCAAATGATATTCAACAAGTATCTCAAAGTACCCGTAGAAAGTTAGATGATTCGACTGAAAACATCGTTGCAGCGCTTAAAGTTGCGGTGAAGCAAAAGGCGCAAGCTGCTAACCAAATTACCGATGCGACAACTAAAAACACCCAAACTATTGCCTCTGGTATTCAAGCGCTTTTACAGTCAGATACCATGAAAAAAGCACAATTTGCTTATGGCGCCAATACTGGTCAAGGCTTTAAGTCTTGTGAGGTTTTGGCTGAAAATACAAATATGTCGAGTGCATCTGGTCAAGTGATTGATCAAGCAGCTGATATGGCGACTCAAACTTCTCAAGTCGGCGGTAAATTAGTTGGCTCTCAACAGGAAGTGATTAATCAACGCCTAAACGTGCATAAAGCTGAATTCTGTACGGTTGCTGAAGCACAAGCTGGTCAATGTACGTTGTCTAAATTACCGGGTGGCGATACCAATGCTTCCCTACTGTTTAAGTCTGTTGCACCTGGCTCAAAAGAAGCTCTTGCAAGACATTACGTGCGTGAAAACATTTTAGGTACACCAGATAAATCATTGTCTAATGCAACGGCACGTACTCCAGCTGGTCGAGATTATTTGCAAGCAACCAACCAAAAAACAGCTTTACTTGCTATGCCAGCGTATAGCTTGGCGGTTATTGACGCGCAAAATACAAAATCATTCAAAGATATTGACGGCAAAATGGTGTCTGCCAACGATTTGATCGACCAAACAATCGCACGTTACTACGGTGGTCCTGAAGCTAAAAAATGGCAAATGGCGATGGCGATGCAAGATCCACGCGGTCTACTTAAAGAAGCCAATATCATTAACGGCGTTTCTGTTTATTTAGATCTTCAAACTTACAAGCAAAGTTTGCGTGAAGAAGGTTTATTGTCTGCATTACTTTTAGCGAAATCTCAGCCGATAAAAGATGATGTGAAAACGAAATACGGCCAGTCAGTGAAAGTTAAGCTTTCACAAACTATGCCTCAATTTTAAGGAGACTAAATAATGCGTACTCCGAAAAGAACATCACGTAAAGTTATGAAAGCGCCACAAGCGCACGGCTCTCGTTCAAAAATTAGTGCACTCGGTTTAACCCTCGCCATTATTAGCGGTTCTGCATCTGCTTATTACTGTGCTTCCGTGGGCAACCCGATGGCAGTAAATACCTTGAATATGCTTATTCAACAGGCTGATGCGGTGGAAAGCGCTGCGTTACGTGCGTTGGACACAAACTTATCTTTGGGCATTAAAAAGCAACAAGATGATGTGACGGCAGCGATTAAGATCCTGACGAAACAAGAGGCTGTATCTGCTCAAGGTATTTCAGATAACGCACATAAAAACGCACAAAGTCTTGTAACGGCGTACCAAGCTGTTAAACAAAGTGAGCAAATGAAAAAAGCTCAATTTGAGTTTGGTGCACATGGCCAAGCATTTAAAGCGTGTGAAGTTTTAGGCGATCGTGAACAAGCTCAACAAGACAATAAATCTGCTGATAGTTCAATTTTAAATAAAGTTGGCTCTGAAGTGGTTGCTGCGCCTGGTGTCTACATGAACCCTCACAAAGCACAAGAAGCTATGTTACAAGCTCATAATGAGTTTTGTACCACTTCTCAGGCTGCGTCTGGACTATGTGGTGCTGCTGGTGAAAATGCTGGTCTAAGTTTACAAGCTTCAACTTTATTCACGACTGCAGCGCCAGACACGGCGATGGCTCGTGCTCAAAATGCATTGATCAACAACATGGTTGGTCTACCTGATGCTCCAATTGACGGTAGAATTGCGAAAACATCTGCTGGTCAAGATTATGTGATGGCTAAACTGGCGAAAGATGCTTTAACTTCTCCAGCAATTACCTCTTTGAAAGCAATTCAAGCGCAATACTCCCCTGTTGCTGGTGGTGGTACCAATAGTCATGATTCAAGTACCAAACTTGCACCGATGCAACACTTGGAAAAAAGTGTCTCTCGTTATTTAGGTTCAGGGCAAGATTACAAAGACTTTGCTAAATCACAAGCGATTAAAGATGAACGTGGTTTGATGGTCGATGGTTTAATTCAAAGTACTGAACGCTTGAACTTGCAATATCAACAATACAAGTCAAATGAACGTAAAGAAGCGGTATTGGCTGCGCTAGTTTCTGCTGAAAGCAAATTAACTGACGGCTCAATTGAAGTGACTGATCGTTCTAAGTCTACGGGTAACATTCGTAGGATTGCACTTTCACAAGCAATGGCAAGTAAATAGCCTGATTTTTTCATTATCAGGCTGATAATGAAAAAAACTTAAAAAAAAGGGATGGTTTTAAGCCATCCCTTTCTTTGTTTAAAACCCTTTTAGATAGTTTCTTTATATAAATTCTCTTATAATCTTTAGTATATACCGTTCAAAAGTAACCGATGGTGCTTTGATATTTTAATTAAAAGATGCTTATACATATTGCCATGGAGTTTATATGTCAACTAAAAAGAAATGGTTGGATCTGAGTAGCTTTGGCGCTCAACTTGTAGTAACCCCTAAAACTGATTTAAGAAACCAAGCAGCCATTATTAAGATTAAAGATGTTGAGCTTTTAGAGAAAAAGTTGAACACATCCTTAAACAGCTTCTTAACAGGTTTAAAAAAGACTGGAAAGTTTGTTTATATCACCAATGAGCAAAATAACGACCTTAGTTTTATGTATAAGAGTTCGCAAGATAGTCTCTCTCTTGCTGACATAAAATCTGTTTTTCCTTACGACTCTAAAAATGACCTCATTGAAATGGATATGTCAGATATATATCTGCAAAACCCAATGAGTAGTGCTGAAAAAAACCAGTGGCAATCCCTATTTGAACTCAATAATCAAAAGTCCGTTGTGCTTTACCAAGCAAAACAGCAAAAACCGTTTGCCCCAAATACAACCATTATGGGTGCGGTTAAACAATTCAATAAAGCAGATTTAGGCTGGAATAAGCTACCGACATTACTGCAGTCCGTAGATCCATTGCCGTTGGCTGATTTAGACAATTACGGGTACCAAGCAGATAAAACACTGACTCGTTATTATGTTGATAAAGAAGCAGCGCTAAATGCTGGACTCATAGAAGATACGATAGAGCCTATTGAACTAAGCAAACAGCTAGTGATTTCGGTTAATTCAGGCGGTGAAGTACTTGCCCTAAAAGATATTACGCAAATTCCTGAGCTGACCAATTATAAAATATCTTCACATCCAGCATGGCCAGCGTATAACAGCTTACCGAAGCAATTTATTGATATTCGAGAGCTGAATAAGGGGCTGAATACGAGCATTGATCCAATTGTGAATGCGCTTAGATCGGATGATCATGCCGTTAATCACCAAGGATTGATCAAGCTTCAAACCTTAGTCACGAAAATCAATGACTGTTTGTATTCATACGAAGAAAACAGCATCCCGTCAGCATTGGCACCATTTGGTATAGAAACAACTGCGTTACAGCTGGTGGACAATGATTGGAAAGTTTGGGAATACAACAACCAAACTTTAGATGTAGAAGAATTCGACCTTGCCGATAAGATTAAGGACCTGATCCAAAGCGTTCAAAATAATATTAATAATTTAAGAACATTTGATCCCTACTCAATTGGTGATAGCAGTTTTGATCGTGAATTAATTTATGAAAGTTTGGATGACATCGGTACAAGTTTAGAAAGCTTGGATCTCAATCAAATTAAGCAAACCATACCGCCTGAACCTAAGGTTCCAGTAAAACGTTTGTTCAATCGAATTGATCACTTTTTTAGACACACCAAGTTTAAGCCGAACATTCCAGAACCAGTCATTAAGGACTCTTTGACTAAACTCGCTTTAATGCGAAAAATTAAGCAAGAATACCTACAAAAAATTGCAAAGCTCAAAGAAGAACGTCAAGCGATTGTTGAAGCGAAAGCAACACATACCATCAGTGAGCGTATTGAAAAAGCGGTTGCGATTCAAGTCGCTGTTGCTACTGAAAATGCGTATGTTTTGGATCAGCAAGCCTATGACGATCAAGCTTATGAAATGGAATTGGCATTAAGTCAGTTAAACATTGCTTCTACGCGTCTGAACAATCTTTATGATAGTTTTTTTGATTCAGTGATAGACCGTGAAGAATACGGCACGGATCTGGATAACTTCCTACAAAGCGTTGTCACCGATGATGAATTGCAAGATGAAATGCAACGTCTATTGGATGAGGCGAACGAGTTTGAAGCTACTCACACCTCAAATGACATTGACATTTATCATTTCAACGTTGATCTAGGTGAAGAATCTAACGGGCTTTGGAATGAAGCTGTTAACCAGTTTGATGTGGTTCATTATTATGATGAACAAGATCAAGAGTTATCTGCAGTCGAAAAGTTTGAATATTCTATTTTGGGATATTCACCATCTCAAGAATCTGCAATGCCAGATTTTAACGATATGGTGTTCTCGAATGCTGTATCAGTGCTGGATAACAGTATTGAGGACATGATTGCGACCAGTGCTGAAAATGTAGGTAAAAACTACTTTTCATTTCATCAGCAAATGCCTCGTATTCTTCAACAACTGCATAGTATTAATAGCCAATTTACGGCGCTTGGTGATGGTGATGCCCATAGCATTGCATCACAATATTTATCGGATGAAAGCTTAGAGCGATTCTATAACCTGTTAGAACAGGACGGTAACTACAAGGGTTTTAATAAGCGTATCGATGTGGCTCATGTGCTTTCTGAGCTGAGTAGCAATATTGGCAACAATCCTGACTCCCCTATCCTTAACCGATTACCTGATATTAGGTCGCAACTCAATCATGCGATAAATGAGGAATTACGTGTACGCACGAATCCTGGTAATGCACTGGCCAACGCGATTGTTTTTGCTGCGACCAATGAAGTTTTGTCTTTAAAAGAAACACTCGAAAAAGATGAAATCTATGTGGTAGACAGCTTTCAAAACTATCTGCCTAAGGTGATACATAAAGACCACTTCAACTCAAATACACAAGAACAGCTTTTTGCCTTAAATAAAAAGGTCGCGGTAAGTATGGCGTATAAGCGCTATCTACAAGACTTTTATCAAAATGCCGTGGGTGAAGAGTCTAAATCTGAAGCGGTTACTGCCATTATTAATAATGAGCACAAGCATATTTTGATGGCACTAGGTTATCTAACACCGACCTACAATGAAGTCACGGCGCCAAAAGACTCGAAAATTGAAAATGTCGTCACGTTGACTGAAGAAGCGGTAAAAACCTACCTAGCTGAAGGTAACGCTTTGATGGTTGAGCCTGAAGTTAGCGCACGTTCTTTGGCGGTGTATAGCAGTACGATAGCATCTGATCAGAACTTCATTCGCTTACTGCCGATGGATCTAGGTCAAAAGGTTAGTTCATTACAAAAGCAAAAAACCATTATGATTAATGGTGCTTCTTCGTTTGAACATATCCTGAGCTCTAATCCGATCAGCAAAAACAAGCTGACCTATGATGACCTTAAGAATGTAATTCTTAATCGTATTTTGACCAAGGAAGCGGTACCGAAATATGAAAAAGGCTTAAAGCTTGATATTGAAGTTAAGAATGTCTATGAGCATGCATCAAGTTTCTTGCCACTTGAAAAGACCGATGTTAACAGTGAAAATGACTTTGGCAATCTCTTTAAACATGGGCTTGTGCTTGAAGCATTACAATCGACTCCAGACTCACTCAAGAATGGATTTAACCTCAACCGTGATTTAATCAATTCTGCCCTACTGCAGTCATTTGAAAATCGTTCTATTGAAGAATGGACGGCACTAAAAAATAAATCCCTCGAGACAAAAACGGGATCTCTTTTAAGCATTATCACCAATCCTGAACGCATTAAAGAGTTTGAGTTTCCTGAGATAAATATTTATCTCACGGTTTCACCAGCTGATGAACAAAAGCACGGTGCGATTAACTTATATTTCAGCGGTGAACAGATTCCGTCTACCGATCGCTTAATCGTTAAATCAAGTCTGAATGACTTAGCTGCAGACGATAAGGCGCTGTTTAAAGCTTTGACGCTTAGCAATGATTCAGTTTTAAGTACGCAAGAGCAAATGCAGTACTTGATCGACTCATTAGAAAAACGCTATCAGATCTTCCAGTCGATCGAAAACCTACACCTTAAAGAAAAGGTATTGTTTAACCCTGAGTTGGACGATTACAAGGCATTAACTTTACGTGATGCCGATAATCAATACATCGATCCAACGGCGAAACAAGATCTAATCGATTTTGTGAAAAGCAATGATGTGATGACCAATGTTGATTTGATGAACGTCTTTACCGACTACATCAATCAAAAAGAAATGGATCAAGCGTTTGAAAACGGCTCCAAAATTATTGTGGCCAATGACGGTGCTGATTTAGTGATTTCTGTCATTGATAAAGACACACCAGTTTTACAGCATGATCAATTACGGGTTTTTGATAATGTTGAGCAGTTTGCTAAATTCAACGAGCGTGGTGGATTGTTTAAAGACTTCCAGTTAAACGGGATAAAAGCGCATCTTGTGGACCAAGTATTAAATGATCTTGGGTTACGTGAAAACATACTGCAGACAATCAAGGTGCCATTATCACCAAGTTTTGAAAATATTGATGTTAAAGGCCTTAATGAGATTGTGGCTGTTAATATTTCAACATTGGTCAATAAAATTGATTTTGCCTTTGGTGAAAAGCTACTTGAATCTAAAGACCGGTTCGATCTCGCGATTAAAGTTGCCGATGATCAAGCTCCGTTAAAACTGGCCATTGTGAATAATGCCGAACATCAGCAATTTGTTGATCAAGGCTATAAAATTCTTCCTACGCCAAAGCACCCGAACTCTAAGAACTTCTTAATTACTGATTTTGCAAAATCATTCAAAAAAGCAGAATTATTTAAGTCTCGCGATCAAGTATATAAACCTGAACATATGGTTCAAAGCGCACCTATTGTAGAAGTTGCCCAAGAACCATTGGTTGAAGAACCGACCGTAACTGAGCCTGAAGTTCAAAAGCCTACTGAACCAGAAGTACAGGAAACAACGGTAGAAGTTGTAGAGCCGACTGAGCCAGTTGCTCCAGAACAAACATCACTGTTTGAGTCTGAGGGTAAGCCTGAAGCTGAAGCACCAAAAGAGCCAAAAACAACCAAACCGAAAGCCACTGAGCCACGTTCTGAAGTTGGACTTATTGAAGATACGGGTATGAAAATGCCTGGTGCGAAAAAGGATCTGTATGGTCCACGTTTATCGCTCAGTCAGATTCAAGATATGTCGCTTTTGCAAGTCAAAAACCTAATTACGCGTGACAAAATTTGGAAAAAGGAATCGGTTTTACAAGCAAAAGAAGCTGGTCGAGATATTTACATTCACTTGCTGACTGACGCTGTACGTAAGATGACGAATGATCAGCCACGTTATCCGCTTGAAAATGCCACTGAAGAACAGTTTAAAAAAGTAGGTGCTGGATACTATGACGCTGTTTTAAGTATGCGTGATGCATTAATGGAAGCAAAAACAGTTCGTGAATTTATTCCTAATGCATGTGATTTATACGTTCGTTTGAATGAAGACAAAGATCTGTTCACGGCGTTTAAATCATTAGATCGGTCATTATTTTCATTGGTAGAAAGCTATGCTGAATATGCTGCCACTGACATGATTATTAGTTCTGAATTGGCGAAAACCGATAGTAGTGAAGCACGTAAAACGCTCACTGAAGCACTTCATCATTTAAGGAAAGAGTTACCGCCAGTTAAAGGCACCTACTCTATCTATAAAAAAATACGTAGTGCGATTGATGCCAAACCGTTCCAAGACAAAGTAAAAGCGACTGTTACTTTTAGAAGTGGCAACATTATAGATTCGAGTACGCTATTTAGCAGATCTGATGCTGGTCTATCTGAACAGGTCATGGATCTGTTAACTGCTAAAAAAACCAAAGACGCAACTGCAGAGAATGATGATACTCAAGAAGTCTCGTTATCTGAAAAGAATGTATCGCACATTGTAGATGACACGGCGAGTACCTTAGATGCCCTATTCAAAGAGTATGCTAAGCCTCGTACTATGCGTAAGGCATTCAAGCTCAGTGATGTGGTTGTGACGGAAAACATTGCTTCACGTAATGGCCAAGATGTTACAGCACATACCTTGCAAGCGACCTTTGGATTTAAAGCCGTAGAGTTTGGCGAGTACTTGAACCAGAGCGATCGTCAAATCGCGTTAAATAACGCATATGACGGTTGTTTCGCTCTTGCTAAGGCACTTGATATAGATCCGAAATTTGTTGGCTTTAACGGTATGTTGGGTGTTGCTTTTGGTTCGCGTGGACGTTCCGCTGCGATGGCACATTATGAGCCATCTAACCGTGTGATTAACTTAACCAAGAATTCAGGTTTTGGCTCGTTTGGTCATGAATTTTTCCATGCCTATGACCATCTCATTTTTAGTGCGATGACACGCAATCAACCAAAAATGATGATGGAAAACGTACAGCCTTATCTAACTCGTTTTGCAGAATTGAATAACATTAAGTCTGAGAAGTATGCCAACATTAACCAAGATTTGTTGCAAGCTGCAGCCAAAGTAAATCAAGCGATGTATTACTTGCCAATGAAAAAGGATGACTCGATAGAAGTACTTCGCACGAATCTTGAGAATCAAGTCAAGTTTTATGAAACCAGCATCAAAACGATTTTGGATAAAACATTGGTAGATCAACCTGACATTGTTGATTTGTTTACGCCAGATAGAGACAGCATAAAAGAGAAAATTAATACGTTTATTGCGGAACGTGGCAAGTTGCATACTGAACTATCTTCATTGATTAACTTCGCTAATCGTCATGAAGATCCTGAACTTTTCCAAAAGGACGCCATACAACATAGACGTTATATGCACGTTGCCCAAGGCTTGCATAAGTTCTTGTCTGAAAATGAGTATCCAATCCCACGGACTGAGCTCAACAAATATATCTCGCAATCTCGTTCTGAAATTGATCATGATCGTGTCTTTGCAGCGCAAGTACTTGGTGCAGCGAACAGTACAGTCTTTAGATCAGTTGTATTCCGTGATTATCGACAAATGTTGCGTAGTCAGTTTGCGATATGTGCACTCGACTTCATCAAAGAAAACAGCCCTAAACCATTGTCAGATGAACACTTAAAGTTAATTTCTTTAAGCTTACAGACGAACGATCGCTTAACATCAACTAATCAATCTCAGCTAAAAACTGATTTCTACAAAAATGCGATGGTATTAGAGGGCTTAACAAGTGCTAAGAAGCCGTATTGGACGACCGCACATGAAATGTTTGCCCGTAGTGGTGAGCAGTACTTACAAGTGACCTTAGCAGAAATGAACTTGCGTAATGATTGGCTTGTTTACCCATGTCCTGAAGGTGGTTCATCTTCTGTAACTCAACCGCATGGTATAGAAAAAGATGCAATCATGAAGGAGATTCGCGAATTTACGGTGAAAGGCCTGGACTATATTCAGGAAAATATTGCTGAACTGCGTTTTGCTGATCATCAGCAGTATGTCAGAAATGCAATGCACTTCTTCCAACCGGGTACAGATCAACATGAGAACCTAGTTAAATGGAATGAAGTCATTAATGAGATGTCACAAGCTGAATACGATGAATATTGGACTAAGCTCATGACCAACATTGAAGTACAAGCAGATCCAGAATTAAGCAAACAAAAGAATAGCGATCCTGAATTGGCACTATAAGCAATTTTGAGATCTTGGATGCTATCCCCTGTGGGTGGCATCTTTTTTTTATTTAAATCTTATAAATGGAATCAGGGGGCACTATGGCAATAGCAATTCCAAAGCAATTTGCTGGTTTTGGTCTAGCAGTTGCAATTATATCTGTGGCTAATCATTTCGGATTGGTCGATCTCTTTGCTCAAAGTGCTACACGGGCAATATCGAAACAAGCTCAATCAGTAGAGTCAGCCAATCCAGGCCAACCGAATGAACCTGAAAACGGTCTACAAATGGCAAAAGACTATGCTGAACATCAAAAAATGGTAGCCAATAGTGCAGCCATGCCATTTAAAAAAGAAGTGATTAATGTTTCCAGTATGGAAAACACACAACATTTTGGTCCTGTTTCAATGGAATCTCAAAATGTTGATACTGTGTTTATCATTCGAGATAAGGCCACTAAAAGGTTACGAGCCGTTGTTCAGGTACCCAAAAAGCAAACTGTCAATATATCTCTTCCAATTGGTCAATACACCATTCAATATGCCCAAAACAATTATATTAAGGATGCTCCATGGCAAGGATTAAATAAGTTTTGGGGATACGGCACTACCTTTTTAGAAAGTAACCTTGAGCATAATGTTACCTTGGTCCAATATCCGAATAATAGTGGCTACTTTATTCGTGGTACTGGAATTATTGTAGGTGTAGAAGATGGCACCCAACCAGACGAACTCGCTAAAAACGAATTTGTTAAAATGTAACCATCAGCTTTAAGCAAGATGTCACCTATACGGTGGCATTTTTATTTATAAAAAAAGAAAGAATAGTGCACGGTTTTAGATGGTTTTATTAAAAATGATAGGTATTTAAACAGTGCTATTTACTCGGTATATACTATTTTAAAGAATAACGCCTAAACCCTCCCTCAAAGTTAATTTTTTAGTTTAATATAAGCACATATAAGTACTCGTAAGAGTCGTTTTAAAGTCTTGGATCATGCTATGTGACCAAGTAGGAGACTATAAAGTGAATGAAGTTAAATGGCCTAATTTAACTGGTCTTGGTGCGCGTCTTGTAGTATCGCCAGCCAACAATTTTCGCCCAAAAACGGCGATGCTTGTTGTTAATGAATTTGAGCAATTCAAAAAATCTATTGAACAAAACAGTTCTAAGCAATTTGAACAAGTGTTAATGGATGCCCATTTTTATGAAGTGCAAAATGATGATGGTATTCATGCGTACTACTATAAGAACCCGGCAAAGTCTGGTATCGATCTAAACGATCTTCAGAAGGTCTTTCCAGCGTTTACCAACGATATGAAAGTACCGACTAAGCAAGAAGATATTTATCTCACCAATCTACCGTTTAAGAAGAACATTCCGAACTGGAAAAGTTACTTCGCATCAGCGACCGAACGCCTTTCTGCTTTCCCTGAAGTGTATGTCAGTAAGCTAAACAATGGATCTAATATCCTTGATACGCTGAAAACCAGTCTTCAGGAATCGAACAAATCCTACTTGGCTCAATTTCAGTCTTCAAAAATTCCTTTTAATCGTCTTCAAGATTATGGCTATGAAAATATCTTCTCTAAAGTCTATCTAGATGAAGAATCGGCGATGGCCAGTGGCGAAAGTCTAGATAATCTAGCCAAAATTAAGTTGTCTCCATTTGCAGTACCCGTCAATTACGAAAAAGATGGTTCGTTACTGATTATTGATGACTTGCGCCATATTCCTGAAATCTTTGCTCATGATCCGTATGAAGCATTGGGGTTAAATGACAATATTAACCTGGTGCATTTTGCTCATGAATACGAGTCCACTTTTAATCAGCTGATTGAGCATGGCCGTGGCAACAGAATGTTTAACATGAGCTTTAAAGATGTTGATGCTTATGTACAAAAATTAGCTTCTGATCTTGTTGTGATAGACCGTGTGTTTAATCAACAGCAATTGCCGTATCCAAAGCTATTAGAATCAGCTAAACAAGGTATTCCAGCTTTTTATAAAGATGAACACGGCACATGGATGGCGTCTAAACAAGGTATTGAAACACGCCTTGTAGATAAGATGGTGTATGACGCTGCCATGCTTCGCCATGATGTCTTACAACAAATGGTACGCCAGATGCCAACAGGTAAAGTTTTCTTTGCCGATCTGAGCCAAGAGTTCTCTGAATTCTCTGTAAACATCGTTCCTAAGTTTAATGCGTTCTATGATCACCAATCTGCTGAAATCAAACAGCGTAAACTAGAAGAACAACTCAATGAATCAAATGTTAACGAGATCTTGAATAATCTTGATGTTAATTTTGAGGCAACTGAGAAGGCATCTATTACTGAGTCTGATCTACTCAACATTGCAAATGACCTCCCTACTCCAGAAATTGATGATGTTGCCGTACTTAAAGAGCTCTTAAAGTTTCCTGAAGAATTATTGGATGCAAGAGGCAATGACAAGGTGCGTGATTTCGCGCCGTCTATGCTTGAAATTAGACAGATTTTGGATGTCTATGTCATTCCTAAGGCTACTGAACAAGCTCAACAAATTGAGAAGCAATATAGTGATTATCTAAATCAGAAATATGCTGAAATTCAAGATGTCGTGCGCTCAGCTACACAAACAAAAAGATTCAGCGTAGATGATATTCAAGCGATCTCTGACGAAATCGACACACACAATGTTGAGATCTCAAAACAGTACAATGAAGTTAAAAAAGTCTTATGGCAAAGTGAAACTTTGGTATCTGGCATTACGTCTGCAACAAATACCTTTTTGTTTAATAAAAACAGCTTCTACTACGCTAAAGATGAAAACGGCAAATTTGTAGGTTTTGAATCTGAAGTAGAAAGCAATCAACATAAAGCGGATCTGTTCAAATTACTGTCTAAGCAATTCGACAATCAATTGGTTTCAATTAACACGCCTGAGCTTCAGGAATTTGTGAATAATGAAACTGCAGTTGATATGTTGATGTCACGCACGAACAGTTATGTTGAGCAAAATATCAATGATTTTGTTGCTGGTGATTTTTCTGCGCCTTTAGAGCTAGAGCAAGATGTACAGCGTTTAGAGTTAAGCGATCTGTGCACGGCTGATCTTGCTAATAACGATAAATTAGCTTCAGCGTATTTTGAAGAGTTTACTCGGCTTCTTGATGAATCAAACTTTGATGAAGCATTTTTAAAACAATCTCTATCACAAACTAAAAGTGCGTCATTCTTAAAGAACGGTGTAAATGAGATTTTATTCCGTAATTTATTGGTGCCAAATGCAAGTGAAAACTTCAATCGTAAGACTAAATCTGATTCTGTTCCTGAGGATATTCTTGCTAAAACTTCATCACATACAGATGGGTTTAGTCTGGACCGTCAGTTCAATCGCTTTGTTGAAGTTCAAAGCTTCCAAAAGGCATTAACAGCCAAATATCCGCAACAAGACTGGTCATTTATCACAAAGGATGACCGTGGCGAAAACATCAAGTCGATTGCTGAAGATATGCAGTCTGACATGGAAGAAGACCGTAAAGATGCAAAGGATCTGTTGTCGAGTATCGAACGTCAGTTTTATTCTAAAAATTCGACCTTATTTGTCTCGAACATGGATCTCGCTGCAGATGAAATCTATGTTCAGATTAAACCAACGGGTGACATTGACGATTTAAAAGTTAAAACCGTTAAATCAAATGAATTTGATGAAAACAAACATTTTTCATTGTCTACCGATGGCTACAAAGCAACAAATCAAGCGTATGCGAACATTGCCAAGTATTTTGTTGAAAAAACCCTATATCTAGAAGATGGCGATTATGACAAGGCACAAAAACTAGCTGCCTTAGTGATTGCTGGTGAAGATAAAGAGCTCAAACAAGAAACTAAGAAAGTCTTTGGTGTAGAGCTGACTGCAGATGACTTGAAGCAAGTCCAAAGCATGCAGTTAGAAGATGGTAAGCTCCAGTTAAACAAAACTGCCCTACCGAACCACAACTACAACAACATTCAGCTATTCAACTATCTGAACCTGATTGATATTAATCAGCGTACAGTTTTTGGCAAATTTGATGTTGAAGTACAAAAAGAATTTGAGGTGATTAAGGATCTTCTCAAACCTAATGTAGCTTTTCAGAATAACGTTAAATATTTTTCTCTAACAGCTGAAGAAGAGAACGTACAGTTCAATAGTGAATCTGAATACTTTAACACTCAGCTAGAAAATGCTGTAAAGCACTATGAAGATCACCACGGCGCAATCAAGATCCCTGATCATGATTTGTTTATAACTGTGTTTCAAAAGAATGATCTTCAGTATATACGCCTCTACAATCATAAAGACAAAAATGCGCCGTTTATTGGGCATTCAGTTTCCCTAGATGCCAATATACATAAGGCTACTGGCTTTAATGATAGAGATGCGGTTAAAACGTCTGCGAATGCTTTGTTTAAGTTATCGACTTCACGCAACAGCATGACGTTTATGCCTCCAGCTAAGTTCACTTTTGAAAAATATTACGAGTCAGATCTCAACTTCTTCAAAGCTAAAGATAGTCAGCAAACTTTAATCAATAAAGTGTTTACGTCTTTACCAAACAAGATGTTCCAGTACATTTCTGATCATCCATCTAATTTCAACTCTAAATTAGATTTCATCAGCAATCTTAATTCTGCAACATACGAAAAGTTTGAGGATCTTAGCTACGATAAAAAACCGAATGAAGTCACTGAGCTTCTGAGCAACATCTCTCCAGCGTACACCTATGTTATCGCTCATGTAGATGGCCAGACAGCAATCATGCCTAAAAACTTAACCAAAGTTTTTGATGTTCAGGCATTTGAAGAAGTTCATCCGTTTGATTTGGTGAACTCTAAACTTCAGAAAAGTGATCTTAAAGAACTTTTTAGCAATGGTATCAATGGTGAACCTGATCCGTTCATTAATAAGCTCAAATTTAGTGTTGTATTAAACCGTGTAGGTAATCCAGAACTTGAGGATATTCAGCCTAGATTTATGTTAGAGCAGATCGCCGTGAATGAGGCGTTTGCAGAAAAATATAAAACCTTAACCGCTTTAAATGAAGTCAATGCCGTCATGCTTGAGCATGTCAAAGCATTACAAGATACGATTAAACAGGCTTATGCTGAGCATTTTGTAGGTTCCAACCCTAAAGTTCACCAATACAAGTTGCTAAACAAATCATCTCAACAAGATGAAACACCGCAATTGTTTATGGTTGATACGGACTATGAGCCTCAATTAACTGCCGTGCTTCTTCGTATACCGTCTCATGACTATCAGTATCAATTGATTACTGGTTTTGATGATGTAGACCAGTTTAGTCACGAAATCTTAAATGCTATCGAATCTAAGGTTAATTTCGGTACCACTTTAGAGCAATTAGCACTATCTAACTTGCCTGAAATTCAGATTAAACACAAAACTGACTTTGAGAATAAACAGTTAGCAAGTTTGCATTTCCAAACTTTGATTACGAATACGCTTGGTGCTCTATACGATCAAACCGCACACATAAAGCCGTATATCAAAACTGAAAATCACAAATTGTTTTTGGCCATCAAGCCATCGACCGACAATGAATATGCATCGGTTAAACTTTTTGGTGATAAGTCCGATATTCACGGTGATTACAAGTCTCTGTGCGTTTTTCCTGTTAAAAGTATGCGCTCAGTTGAAGATGTCTTACAACTTCAAAACCGTGTGTTTACTGACTTCACGTTTATCGATCAATTGGTACCAAAAGACAAATATGTGCCTGTTGATGTAAAGGTAGAGCCAAGTGACTCCCCTGCTATGTACTTAGGTGATGTAGGTGCCAAGTTTGGCGGTGCACATAAAGATCGCTACGGTGAATACATTTCATTGGAATATATTTCAGCGACATCAGCCGATCAAACAGCTACGGACTATCGAAAAGCAAAAATCGTTGCAAATAAAGAATTCCAAGCTTGGTACACCAATACGCCACTCGGTATTGATGACAAAATATTCGTAAAGGCAATGTATGACTACTGCCCAACTAAACCGTTATTCTCTAAAAATGCGTTGATGCTTGATAGCCAACGAGCGACAGAATTACGTGCGTATGTGGCTGTTGTTTCTAACATCAGAAATTTGATGGTAGATACTCAAGAAGAGTTGATTCATGCGGTAAGAAACAATAAAAGCTTATCTGCTGAAAGTCTTGGTATGACTGATCGCCAACGTAAAGACTATATCGGGCTTTATAGTAAAGGTACCAAGAACAACTACAAAAACTACTTCGAATTGCTTAGCAATTTGAATGAGTACTACATTATGCCAGAACATACAGGCGGTATCAGTGTTCAGCTTGAGAAAATCATCGAAAAAACGATTGATAAAGAACTCAGTGAGATTCTATCAACAGGTAAGATCTTTGATTTTTACGGTAAGTCGAAAGTCACTAAAGATGTGAGCGATGCGATCAGCAACATGCAACGTACTGGCTTATATTCAACTGTGCTTGAACCATACGTTCTGAAAAGTGCGATTGAAAGTGGTTTAGTTAAAGCTGAATCTGCACCTATTTATGTTAAAGATCCTGTTGCACCAGTTATAGAAGCAACGACTGAAGCTGTGAATACACCTAAAGCACCACGTTTGCCGTCATTTACCAGTGAAGTGAAAAAACTTGAAAATGGCTTTGTGACTGAAAAAGTCCAATCAAGTATTTACGGATTGTTAAATTACTCTCGTACTGGTCCTGATCATCGCCAAGGTGCCGATGTGGATTCATTCAAGCTTAAAGATGACTTTTCTATCCGTGGTGTTGAAGTAGGCAATAAAGTTAGTCCTGTGGCTCAACAGTTGGTTAATGCCGTGTATGACTCATTGGCTGACTTAAAACAACTCATGGGCTTTAAATCAAACAATGGTTTATTGAACTTGGGTGTTGCTTTGGCTTCACGCGGAATTAAAGGATCTGCAGCGCATTTTGAACTGTCTAAGAACGTGGTTAACTTAACTCGTGATAGCGGATCTGGAAGTTTGGCTCATGAGTATGGCCATGCGCTAGATGCACACTTGGGAATGTTGGAAAAAGCGGAAGTATATAAAAATCACGCTCAAATGAATCGTTCTGTACTTCAGGACTATTATGAAGACATCCCTAATTTTGAGATACCAGGTGCACGACACTTCTTATCAAATATGTTGGATGCTGGATACTCCCCTGTTACTGAGTCCGGTCGTGCTTTTGAAAAGGTACATCGTGCGATGATGAATGAGCCAGTTCAGCCAATGAAAAATTACGGTCAAGTACTTCATGAGAATGCTGAGACTGCAATCAAGGCGTACCACACTGTTGCTGATTCAATGCATGATGAAGTGATTAAGAATAAAGAGAATTATCCTAATTCTACGCGCAAAACCTTAAACAGCTTCTTTGACTGGCACCAAAAGCACTATGAAGATCTCATTCGCCGTCAGTTTGAGAAAATTGAAGAGTACTTGAAGAAGTATGAGCGTGAATATAAAGCTGATACAAACCTATCTTTCTTCAGTACAGTTCAAGACAAGGTGGATGTCATTGTCTCTAAAATTAACACTGACATTAATGCTATAAGCTTTAAGTCGTTTGAGCGCTATCAGCAAAAACTTAATGATATGCGCCAGCCAGAACATCATTTACCTACAACCGGTTTGGAAGAAAAAATTACAGGTGTTGCGAACGCAGCGAATGTGGATTTAAAAACACTATCGCAAAACCTATCTGAATACTTGATAGAGTCATCTAAATACAAGTTCTATAACCTGGTAGAGAAGTACATGCCTGAGGGAGTTAAAAATCCTCATACTCAAATGCAAAACTTCTTTGATAAGTCGCAAGACGTTGAAGTTAACGTAGGTGATATTCGTTTTAGTGACAATCTATCGCGTTATAAAAAGGACTGTTTAAATATCGACAGTGCTGAAAATCGTGCAACGCCGTATTACGCGACCAGTACCGAAATGTTTGCTCGTTATTTTGAGACTTATTTGTACTCTAAAGTTTCAAATGAAAATGAAATGAAAAACTCATTTTTAATTGACGGCTACCCTACCGTACAACCTAAAGGTTTAGAGTTTGAGATCTGCAGAAACTTGACTGAACAATTAGTCGAAACTTGTGTGAATGAAATATTTGATCAAGATCTGCAAAACGAAAATACCCAAAAAATTATTGCTGAAGTTTCGATTGAAAAAGAAAATGAAGCTGACCAATTAAGACTTGAGATGTGAGATAACTAAATGCAATACGAAAATATTCATGAAGCAAAAACGCCACTTAAAAGCATGATTACTCGTAGTCATGCCTATATTCGCCTGTTGGTAGAAAAAAGTATGGCTGATGGTATTAAGTTTAAATATCACAACGGTAGACGTTTAACTCAAATTGATGATCCTGAGCGTGTTGTTTCTCAAATCTTCCCTTATTTTTTCCGTTTAGTTTTCTTGGAAATATCAACTTATTACGGTCAAACATTTGATGGTCTTAAGTTTCATTCTAAGAAACGTGCAACAGGAACATTGCAATTAGAGGTCAGTATTCTTGAAGACAAAATACCGAACCAATTAGAGTTTTTCACCTTTATTAGTTACGTTTTTAACTATGGGTTTTTAAAAAATCAATTCCATGAAGACTTAACCCTTTTAACCAAAGCAACAAAGTTTGCCAGTTAAAAGTTAGATCCATTTTAAATCTTAGATTTAGGTATATACTAAAAATAATTTTTAAATATTTAAACTTTCAATGTGGCTTTATAATCAAATAAAGCCATATTGATTTAGAAACAAGTTAGATATTTCTGAATTAAAAGTGTGGCGAAAGTATCAGTTTTATAAGTCAAACAGTCTGCAGTCTTTTAAGTAACTGTTGTAACGAAATAGTCATAACTGAGTCGCTGTACATTTGATGTGTATGCCCTTTTATTAATCCCATTGGAGATGATCGAATGCAAAAACCATTGCATGAAAATCTTGAAAACTTTCTGCCTTACTTGAAAAGTGAACTCGCTGCCAAAGGTATTTTAAGTGCGTCACTCAAAACCATCTTTTTGAACTACATTGATCAGATCACAAAAGAGAATAGATTCGTCAGCCATACCAATACGACCGATCGACAAATTGTATATATAGAACGTGGCGATGATGCATTGATGTTGCGCTTTAAATATTTTGTTGAAAATAATGAGTACTTAGAAGTTGAGTTAATCATCACGGATACTCATGTAAAGTTGGTTTATGCTGAATCACCAGAATTACACTTGCTTTATGATGATGAAACACCAATTTGCTTAGATGCTGGCCAATTAATCAAGTGTACCAATGACTATGGCACATCACTTGCTACTTTAATTAGCGCCCTATTCCACTGTTTACTCAGTGATGATCCACAAAAAAATATCCAAGACGTACTTAATCAAACTAATCTTTTTGACAAAGTTTCAGATGAAAATGCCGAATTAAACAAGGGTTCACATGATTTCGATAACCGACAAAATCAAGCAAATATCTGGGTTTTCTGATTCAGATTCAGAAGTTGTTAAGGATAGTGTTTTATCCTTATCTACTGCTTTGTGGATCATGAATATACTCATGTCCACAAATTTTGTTATTGGTTTAACCAAGAGAGATCAGAAGCTTTTTGATAATGCCAAAGAAACGCTGATTACTGAAATGAAGCGGTTAAATTACAATCTTAACGATTATAAAGTACTCCCTGTTTCAAAAAAGAATGAACCGCTTTTGCTTCAAATTAAACTTGAACAAAAATCAGATCGGATCATAGATTTAGTCAATGCCAATTTAAAGGATTTATCCAAAGACGAGTCCATGGTTATTGAAGTTCTTTATGCAAATTTAATGAATAGTAATAGTGGTGTTTGCATCACTATAAGCGATATTCATGATAAAACAGCGCTTCAAGTCAGTGAGATTCTTACTGACATTTCAAAAGAATTAAAGGTATCTACTTTATCCGATGTTCTTGATATTTATGCACGACCAATTGAACATAATAATGCCAAGGTGAGCTTTAACCTGGTGAACCCATGGGCATTATCAACCGATAGAAAAAAGACTCTTTGCATTGCTGCACCCATATTCAATGAATACAACAGTCCATTTAAATTGATTGCACTTCTTCAAAATCTCATTTATCTAATTAATCAGAAGTGTACTAATGAAACGGACCTTCTATTCGATTCCATTAACCTACCAAAATTTCAAAATAGACTTTTTGGCCAAAGCTTTTTTTATATTAATTAGGACTAACCATGAAAAACCAAACACGCCCATTTACTGTAGTGTTGTTGGCTCCTATTGCAGAACAACCTATTCATGCTTTAGTTGCGCCATCAGGTGATTCAATTCTGTTATCACAAGATACGAAAGTCTCTACTCTCGCAAATATTCCAGATATGATCGAATCTGAGTTCGGTACATATGATGAATTTCTTATCGAACATCGCGATCAATTTATGCTGTTTAACCAAGTCGCATCTGATTTAGATCCTGATCTAATTTTTCCTAAAGTGCATTCAGACCTACTTGAAGATAGCTTATGTATTATTCGTTCTATTTTCGCTTTTGAACGTTTCAAATTAGAAGAAGAACAAAAGAATGCTACTCGTAAAGAGCCTAAAGAAATTAATCAAGAATATTTAATGAAACGTGCGATAGACCAGGCAATGACTTTAGAGCAAGATGTTTCTGACCTTTCATCAAATGTAGAGCGCTTACAAAGCCCGATGTCTTAAACTCCATTAAATATATTTAAAATTAACTTTAAACCCTCTCTTAAAACTTATATGCTTATTAGTAATAGTTTAAGGGTGTGGTTTAAAGTATTTTTAGATGGATACAAATTTAGTTTTTTTCGATGACTTTAACGCTACTTCTAACACCTCTTCTGGTGAAAATCACCGTTCTTTAATTAACGTACTATTCTTCTTTCTCAACTATCATAAAGGTACGTTTTTAGCTGATACGATATTTTTTGATACCCACTATCAAACAATTGACAACCGTAATATTGTCGGGGTTTTGCCTATTCTTTTTAGTATCTGCGAGATTGACCGTTCAAAAGGTCACACCGGGCAAATAGTCGATATTCAACAGGATCTAAATAACGTAGATGAAGATGATTATGAACTTGTAATTGATATAGATGATACGCAAACATTTAACTTGTTCTACCACTTCCTTAAACCATCCAATGATGCACCTGTAAAACCACACCTTAATCAACTAAAAGTATTCCCAGACAACTTAATCGATTCGATTAAACACCATGAGCTTTTAAATTACATTCTTGCTCTCATTGAGAATAAGATCTGGACCGATTCTGATGTATTTACGTATGAGTACAAAAATAGGTTTTTGTATTGCGTTTTTATCTATTTGTCCAAGACCATAGATCTAAGTTTTAATAGCTCTCACGATTCTTTCACGAGCTGGCTTGAGCTGCGTAACCTATCTTGGTTTGGTGCTAATGAAGTTGATACCAGTGACTTTGCAACATTAGAGCTTTATATACATGCCCTATCCTACACGCTAAAACTGGCAAAGCATGTTGTAAAAGCAATCATCAATAATAATGTGACGCCGTTTAAAGTTGCACCGCAAGAAGAATTGTTTTACTTTTTTGCTGAACGTACAGACGCACGTTCTCCTAATGAAGAGACTACACCGCCGTATACGCCAGCGGAAGATGATGAAACTTTTTCCACTGAACTTTCTAGTGCTCCAGTACCAGCACCGTCAAATAAGGAAACACCAAAAGTAACCGATGCTTATTTATTGGTTGGTGCGGATCTTGAGGATTCTGAGTCCACAACACCAGAAAAGAATGTGATTACTCAAGACTTCAACTATCAAGCACGTTTAAATGAATTGTATGAGCTGTCAAAATCCATCAAAGATGAAATTATAGATGCTCCAATCATTTCTATTAATCAAGCGTGGAATATAGTGCAAGATAAATGGAAGTTTTATCTCGATACTTTTTCAAGTAGCTACTTCAATATGAATGATTTTGAGAAGACGGCTATTCTTAAACAATTGAAATCACTCAAAGCCAGTATTTTTATGAACTGGTTTGATATTAAGTCGGGTGCTGGCCAGCAAGTATTTATTGATCTAGTGTCATACGACACGTTTAAGATTGAGTTTCTTTCTTCTGAAGCTAAGATGATCCAAACTTACATGAAGGACCGTATCAAAAATCAGATGTATTTTGAAACTACAGCGCCACAACCAAAGTTTTTGAGAAATCTAAAAAACTTATTTAATGAACGTGTCGATACGCAAAAAATTAAAGACATCGAAAACACTGAACTTTTGTTGAAGGTGAATGGCATTCTTGACGGTGTTACCAAAGATCTCATTGACAATATCAATCTGCATTTATCAAATGACATTTATCTTGTGAACTACTTTTCTAATGTAGATAAGGAACTGGAACCGCCCAAATATCACTTATTAGATATTTTGCTTCGTACTTCAGTGCTTAACCTTATCTATGTTTGCCCTACCGCATCACTCAATGCAACCAAGGATCTTCTAAATGCAATCACTGATCCTGAAATTGAGGTTTCAGCTTTTGATACATTCGACCGCAAACAATATCAAAATCAAATTGTAAAAGAACTCGCATGTTCATTCCGTCAGCGCATAGATCCATCTGAACTTTTGAAGCTAGATATTACGTAGATATAAAAAATGCCCATCATTCGGGCATTTTCTTTTTAATGGTTAGGCTTACCAAGGTCTAGGCTCTGGTGGGCGTGATGTGTATTCGTTATCCGTATTGTTTTCAGATTCATTGTCTTGGTCCAATTCTGGATCTGTTTGTTTGTAGCGGTTTTGGTAATCTTGCTGCTCAATTAAATCTTCTAGAGCCATTTCTTTAAAGTGGCCAACAAGTAATGAACGTGTTTCTTCTTGGTATTCTGGTTCTTGCGCTAATTGACGACCAATTTCATTCGGTAGTTTATTGTCGTAGATATATTTTAGGTTGGTTCGTTGTGTTTGTAGTGTGGGTTGTGGGTTAAACTCGTCAGTAAGGGAAACTACTTTAGCTTCACTAAAACTAGCACCACAATTAAAAACGGCTCTGGTCGCGTCTTGAAGTATATCTTCTTCGTTCTGAATGTTTTCCATTTGGCTTAAACCCTTTATTAAAGTCAGAATCTTAAAATTAAGATATGTATTAAGATACCCAATTATACTTCAATAAATTTTCAATTTGTACCTTTAACGCTTCTTGCTCTAATCTGTCTAAACCTATTGTTGCGATGTTCTCTAAAAACTTGTCTTTATACTCGTTGTAACTTTCTATATCGTCTTTTTTAATGGTTTTGTCTAGATTTAACGTAAGCATGAGGTTTAATACTTTTAATATTTTTAGGTTCTTGCGTTTTTTGAGAACTTCAATAGGATCTAATTCAAAAGTATTTATTTTATCTAGTTTTTCTTTATAAGTTATTGCCATTAAAGGGTTTATGCTTTGGTTGAGTATGTAGGATAACTCTAAAACAGTTATATCTTTCCCCATATCTTTAGATACAGATTTCTTAATTTCCGACAGTAAAATTAAGTGAGATGTAAACTTTGCTTTATCCATAATAGTCTCTTGTATTTAAACTAAATCATTAAAACAATTAGCAAGTCATGTTTAAACTTTCTGTATATACCAATAATAGTTTTGTGGTACATTACTGCTAATTTAAAAACCATTGTTATTTGTAATAAAATGGTTTTAATGATTCTTTGGTTAAAAGGTATTAAGCCTTTTAGTTAAACGTCTAACTTGTAATTTATAACACTTTGCTTTTAGTCGTCTTAAGTAAGCGATGTATAAGAAGCATTAAGAAAAACGGTGAGTTAGCTATGAGTTTATTTTGTCAATCGACAAATCCGAATTGTGATGGCGACCAAGCCGTTACTCTTCTCTCATCTATCTTTGGACACGACTTCATCAATGCGTTTATCAATGCGTCTGGACCAGCTTCGACAGTACCATCATCAGGTTTACTCACTAATATATTATTAGGCGGTGTAGCTAGTGTGGCAATGTCGTTGGTTTTGGTTTTTGCGATCGGTATTGGTTTAACAGCACTTTTGAAAAGCGCCCAGGACGGTGAAGCTTTCGGGAAAGATTCAAAAGTCACTACGATGTTTTCCCGAATATTATATTCGATTATTTTACTTTTACCTACGGCGTCCGGCTACTGTTTCATTCAAGTAGTCGTGCTAGGTATGGTGCTATGGTCAAATAATGTATCCAATACAATTAATAATAGAACGTTAGGCGAATCCTTAATGGCTTCGGCTAGTTTGTCAGATACGCACGATCATCAGCGTGACATCTTTGGATTTAGGAAAAATGCGCCTGTTATGCTTCGCCAGCTGCATTGTATTAACGTTTTAAACCAAGAGTTTTATACTCTACCACCAGCATTCGGGCGCTATTTTAGTGATGGTGCTTATGGGGGGAATGCTAATCCTGGTGTTAGCATGACTGCAGTAGAGAAAAAGCAAAACTACATTGATAAAACCGCTAAAACTGCAAGTAACTGGACATCTGTTACTTATAACTTCGCTTACGCTGACAGCCGTTTAGAAGTTGGGGGCAAAAAAGAGCCGATTTGTGGCGGTGCTTCAATGAACGTTGTTAATCCAGCTGCGGTTAATGCTGAATTAATGGACATTCCTGTTTATAAACTTCGCCAATCAGATCAAAACAAGATCAACGTTGCTTTGGCAAATGTTCAAGCTAAGTTACAACAAGAAAAGAACAATCTATATCGTCAATTCTTTATCGATTTAGAAAAGTGGTATATCGCGTATCAAGTAAATGCTAATGCTACTGAGCAAGAAGGCACATTCCCTATTAGTAAAGCTGGAATGGATGCCTTTAATGCGCTAGTTGATGATTATGTGAATAAGAGTCATACCGTAACGAATAATGTTCTGACTTCTGAAAATGGCTATACTGCGGTTCAAACTGTTGTTAATACGCTAAATCAGCGCGGTTGGATGATGACGCCTGAAGCTCGTATTAAAGTAGGTCAATATCGCGCTATTGTTGAGAAGTATATTACTGAACCTTTGTGGACGTTCACCCCTCCTACACTGAATTCAGCAATCATGAGCAACTCAAAAGGTGAAGCAATTTATAACACCGTTTATGTTGCAATGGATAATGCTGTTGGTAGCCTTACATCCAACAATAATTGGGTGGCAAACGGCGATATTGCCGACTCTACCAACTTAATATCAATGTCTACCGATGGTGGTGACTCAAACAAAGTATCCAACATCGATCAAAAGTTTTCGGCGTATGGTTCTGCTTGGGCAACAAACATTACTAAATCATTGGTAATGGGTATATTGGTCGGTGAAAAAGGCGATGCGGAATTATTAAATAATAATTCGTCTAGCTCAAATATCAGCCCTACTACATTGCACCGCAATACGAATGTTATCCGTAATATTCAAGATACTGGTGAAGCAATCTTAGTCTATAAAGCTGTGGCTCAAGGTACTGTTGTCGGCATGAAATTAGTCGTGCTTACTGCTCGTTCTGGTTCTGCACTTGTTCAATGGGTACCAGGGCTTAAGGGCGTAACTGAAGAAGGCACCAACGCTTTAGAATATGCCGTTGAAAATATCTTTGCTCCTATCCTTGGTCAGCTAGTAACGTATTTGACGATTCTTGGTGTGTGGATGGCGGTTGTTATTCCATATATGCCAATGATCTTCTTTGGTCTAGCTTGTGTGGGTTGGATCATCCATATCCTATACGCTGTGTGTGGTTTGCCTTTATGGGCGCTAATGCACATGATCCCTGAGCGTACTTTTGTCGGTAGCCAAACACAAGGTTATGTCACGGTATTAACGTTGTTCATGCGACCAATATTTATCATTGTTGGTTTCTGGATGGCTGAAATTATTATCGGGCCAGCTCTCGTTACGCTTACTGATATGTTCTTTAGCTACCAAGGTGCAATGAGCATCGCTTATTCATCTAATACGTTTACAGTTATCTTTACTGAGCTGATTACGTTTATCTGGAAGTTCTTCTTATATCTATTCTTGATGACTTCAGCGATCTACCTGATTTACGGGTTGGTATTTAGTGTTGCTGACCAAGTACAACAATGGATTGGTTCTGGATTGAATGGCGGTCAGTGGGGTGAAACAAACTCAAAAGAAGCTATACAAAAGTTTGGTGGCGCTGCAAGTACGTTGTCTGGTCCATCTCCAGCATCTCGCCGTCCTTTACCGCCTGGTAGACGTCCTGATGGTGGTAAGGGTGGTCCAAACAATCCGAAAGGAGGTGGTGGTGGTGGCAATGGTGGTACAGGTGGTAATACATTAGGCGGTACTGGTAGTACGACTGCATATAGCCCTGTAAATATGCCAGCTAGATCCGCTTCTTTTGGCGCTGCAACTGGTGGTACAGGTGGTATTACTCCAAGTGGTGTCAGTGGTGGTACGGGTGGTACAACTGGTCTTGGTGCTAAACCAACATCACCTAGCCCAAGCCAAGGTCAATCTACATTCGGTATGGGTGCTACAAGTGTAAGTGGTACAAATAATACGCCTACTACTGGTGGTGGTCTATATGGTGCAAATGCTTACGGAAAAACAGCTTCTACGTTTAATCGTGGTGTAGCTAAAGCATCAGCATCTAAGACTGGTTCTACTTTCGGTAGTGTGAATGTTGCAAGTAGTACTGGGTATACGTATGGTACTGGTTCGACTCCTAATGCACGTTTTGGTGCTAGTTCTAGTGCAACCAAGAAATCTAATATTTCTGGCCGTAGCTCTATGACTAATCGTGTGCGTTCAGGTTTAAGCTCAACTCTGTCTAAGTTTAAAGGTAAACCTTAAAATCTAGACAATAAAAAATGGTGCTCAAAAAGCACCATTTTTTTTATCAAAATATTCATAATTAAAAGTTAATTTTCTGAATGTTGTTTTTGCTTGTAGAGTTAAAAATAAATCTACGAACGCCGATATTAACAAGTTGCTGTTGATCTTTCTCTAGCTGACCAACTGCATGACTGTAAGCACGGTTCAAATTGTTATATGAACGGTTTTGCACAAGTAAGTCAAAGTTGTTGATACGCTCTTTTTCTAACTCAATTTGCTTGTTATTAAGCTCGATGTCTTTTGCTTTCATTTGGGCGCAAACATTGTTGTACTTGTTCGCCAGCTCATTGTGCTTGCTTGTAACGTCATCAATGTGTGCGTTCGCTTCAGCAACCAATTCGTTATACTGATTTGTAATACCTTTGATTTTGTTTTCTAGCATTTCAATGTGAGCTAACAAGGCATTTTCATTCTTCAGGTGTACTTTGTTTTGGATTAAAAAGTCTAATCCCATTGAAGCGCGGTCAATCGCTTGGTCGAAAGTAGCGCTTAAAACGTGTGCGTGATTTAACATATTTAGATACCTCACTACTTTTATTAAATTAAAATATTAAAACCATGTAACCTTATTCTTAAACCTATCAATAAGATTAACGCTATATGTATATACTATCTTAAAACAAAACCTAAAAACTTTTTTTAAAGTATAAAATAAGTATTTAATCGTATATACTTAATCCGTCCACTTAGATATTAGGGACATTTAATAAGAAGTTAATTTATTTTAAGAACTTCCTTTAAGCCTGGCGATTCACTTATGAAATTTAGACCCTCATTTCAATTAAAGCCCTTGAGCTGTGGCATTAAAGTCGCAATTTTAGTGACTTGCTCGGCTTTTATTTATACCGCTAACGCCGATCCTATTTCTGAAAACGTAACCGCTACAAACGCTAATACGGCAAAAGTTCCTAACAACGCTCAAAAAATGATTTTCCATAAATATTCGATCATGCCGAATGATGGGCGCCGTAGTGCTGGTCGTTTTGGTGAATTTCGTTTGCGAGGGGGCGCTGCTGGTAGTCATAACGGTATTGATATTAGTCGTGCGAATCCTAATGACCTTACACTTAAAGCAATTGGTTCAGGTTCTATTGTCTCTTATGACACACGTTCATCTGGTTCAAGCAACCAATCAACCACTAACCCACTAATTATGCAGATGGATACTGGCGATCGAATCATGTATCGCCATACTGATCCATCGTATCAAAAAAAATTTAACGCTTACCCTGGTCAACGTATTCAAGCTGGTCAAAACATCGCACACATGTCAAATAAAGGCTGTGGTTCATGTGCCGTGCATTTGCACATTGAATATGGTGTAAAGGCAAAACGTGGGCTAGATGTTTGGCTGAATAAAAACTTAGATCAAGTTTTTAAAAATCCATCCATTGCACTTCAGCAACGCGTTAAAGGATCTGCGCCATATGTGGGTAGTTCTGAATATAAGTTAACAGATCCTACGCCATATTTACCTCAGGACGTTGTGATTAGTGTCTCGCCACAAGGACAAGCATTAGAAAACAAATACACACCGTACTTGGGTAACACCATTAGGACTCAATGGAATGCCTTATATTCATCATCAACAGGAATCACCCTCCCCGTTTCTTCATCGGTAGATGGCATTGCAGTAAAACAAGGCAAAAAGCTTCCAGCACTTGCATTTAGTGGCGATGTTTCGATGGATGCTTATGGATCTGCACAAGTGCAAGTCGCTCAAATGATTGCTGACGGTACTATCTCACCTGAAGCAGCTGCAAGCGGTACCATTTATGCAAATGATGTTGCTCAATATGCACCGCCTAGAACTATATTTGGTGGTACGGCTGATGATGTGGGTTTTGATATTGGTGCACTTAATTCTACGCCAGCAGAATTAATTGAAAACATTGGTACTGGACGTTATGGCAACTCTAAATGGTTTAATGAATTAGCAACCATGTCGATGATGGGGCTTTTGATTGAAAAGCTAAACATTATCAATGCACAAAACTATTTGACTAAAGAGATCCATAAACAAAATGAACGCTTAGAGGCTCTTTTGGCAGCTTATACAGCGTCAGAAACTCAACGCTATTCTGGCCGTGTAGATGAACTTTATACGAAAGCTGAACAACCAACTGTTATTCCTGAAGTAGCAGTAGTTGAAATGCAACAGCTTTTTGATGAAGGTGGAAACGGGCAAGTTTATTCAGATGCACAAATCTTAAAAGGTGGACAAGGTACTCCAGATCGTAAATGTGGTTGGGGTATACCAGGTGCTTTTGGTGCGGTTAAAGATGGTATTAAGCGTGTTGCTTTAAAACATGGTTATAACCCTAATGACGTTGCAGCTATTCTTGGTTTTGAATCTGGCGGTTTTAATCTTAAAATTGATAACAACGCTGGTGCATATGGTTTAAGTCAATGGACTAAAATTGGTATAACAGATATTAATGCTTCAGATTTAACAGCGAGAGGAATACCAGCTTCAATTAAATCAAACCCTAAGCAAATCACTACCCTGAGTGCTCAACAACAAGTCGAATTATTAGATTTATACCTTGCAGTAAAAGCACGACAACGTAAAAGCGACTATAATAATAAAACAATAGCTGGGTTTTATGCTCTAGTTTTAGGTGGACCATATAAAAGTCCTAGTCGTGAATATAATGCGAACAGAAACCTTGATAGAAACCCTCGTGATGGTGTTGTGACTTTAGGTGAAGCCGTTACATTTGAAGGTATTGTTATGCGTTTATGCCCTTACTATTCTGAATACCCTTAATAGAGCAATTAAAGGAAATATTATGAAAAACAGATTTTTGTCTTTATTGGGTTTTAGCCTTTTAGCATGTGCATCTTTTAATGCTAGTGCTAATACTAGCTCAGACTCTATTCGTGCTGAACTTGAAAAACTGCGCTTAGTAAACGTTAAATGTGCTGCGGTTTCTAACGATCCATTTGATGCAAAACACCTAAATTGCTATACAAATGTTTATAACCGCGCAAGTCAGCTTGGTAGCCTTGCTTCTAAATATATTAATAATGAAGAAGCTCCGCGTGTTCTAGCTGATCACAATCGAAACTTTACTCAGTTACTTGCTAACTGCGATCAGTTATACGCTGGCCAGACTGCAAAGTACAAAACACTAAGCATGCAATGTAAAGCGACCAACAAATTAGGTTGGGCAATGTTTATTCCGGCATTAATGAAGTAATAAAGGATCAGATTATGAAAAAGTTTTTAAGTTTAGCTTTGATATGTGCTGCTACCATTATTACGTCATCTGCCAACGCTGGTTATAAGACCAAAGCTGAAGCTATTCAAGCTTATAACAAGGTACAAGCCGAGTATCAAAAATGCGTATTTAATTATAATGAAGCGCGTGATTCTGAGTACGGTTCACCAGAACTTAAGTGCAATACACCGTACAACCAATCATTAACACGTTTCATCAAAGACGTTCGTGCGGAAAGTCAAAAGAATGCTGCAGCTTGGCAAGCAATCAATATACAACATATTAAATTTAGCCAAAACTGTGATAGTCAAACTATGGTGAGTTCATACAATCCATCGTTTTTTATTCGTCAATCTTATATGTGTGAATCCTCTGCTTTTACATCTTTAGCACAAGTGGCAATCGACCTTTCTTATTAATTTCAAAACATAAAAAGGGCATCTATAAGATGCCCTTTTTTGTCGTTTGATTTTTAGACTTTTTCTATAATTGTTTCGGTATCTGGTGTTTCAACTTCAAACCCAAAGTGAAGATTACCGTATTCAATTGCTTCTTCTACCCAATGCAAGCCCATGTTTTGCTCATTTCCTACTTTGCTTGAATCATAAGCCTCAAGGGGCATCACCCTCTTAATATCATTTTCGATGAAAAAATATGTATAACAGTGAGGGTGCACGTAGATTCCATCAAAATAAAATGGAATTAAATATCTCCCCTTTAATTCCTTAAACTGCTCAATTGTATGTTTACTTGAAGCAATTCCACCGCCTGAATCTATGACAATGCTTCTAAAAGATCCTGAAGGAATATCAACGATAGCTAGGCCATCGAACGTTTCTACACCATTTAATATCTCTTTAGTTTTGAGAAAAACACCTGGTTCAAAATGGCGTTGCTTGAAATTAAAATCTTCTGTGAAACTAAAGTTTGACTTTGTTTCCTTTTCAATTAGATGAAACATTTCAAGAAGTGGTGTGATTATATCTGCGACCTGTGAGCCCTTTTTCTTAACTAGCTCCATGATATACGGTTCGTGATGAAACTCTCCGCGAATATAACTAGCATTGTGACATGCCTGAAACACTCTATTTTGCAGAACTTCAACTTGATTAGGCATTTGAAATCTCCATATTTTTTGAATTTAAGTGTTCCAATAAATCATTAATGCCATCTGTAAATAATATGTTTTTGGCTCGTGTTACGGTCACATACAACAGCCGTTTTTCATCTGCAGAAATCATTAGCTTTTTATCGAGAATTTTATAGTTAAACCCTTTTGCGATTAGGACATTATCCCACTCTAAACCTTTACTCTTGTGTGATGTGCTAATGACCAAAGTGTTTTTTGGGTCAGTTTCATCATCAGCCATACTATTTTCTAACGCCCACTCAATCACTTGCCATGAGTATTGGTTTGTTAGATCCAGAAAGGTTTTTAATTCTGTAGTTGCCCCCTCCACTTCTCCAAACACTTGTATATGGTCCACAAGCTCTTGGTAGGAAGAAAAGTTTTGAAGCTCTTTACACGTTGGCCGTTTATTTGCTCTCAGTTGAAAAATACCACTGAAAATATCTTTACTGCGCTTTCCATCAACCTCAAGACGTATTTTCTTTTCGCCATTAAGGTAGCTATGAAACTTAAAAAAGTATTCAAAAGCCGTAGCATTTGTTCTACAAATAATCGCGTTCAATGAAGATGGTGCATAACTTGATGTACTGAAAGTGGTAACTTTTGACGTTTTACTTGGTAAACCTTTTAACTGTCGGGTTTCACCAAAAAGTTTATTGAGAAGTAGATTAGCTATATCTGCAACTGCATTACCAAACCGAAACGACTGCTCTAAGTACAATGCTTCAAGATCTAGGTTCTGTAAAATATCTTTCGCACCCCTAAAGCCATAAATGCTTTGGTATGGATCTCCAACAAAAATAACTTTTGCTTTTTGACGTTTGAGTACATCTAGTATTAATTGGTCACTATCTTGGCTTTCATCTACCATCACGTAATCAAAATCAAGTTGTGGTTTTTGCAGTACCCACCACTTGAGATAGTAATCGTGTGTAATACCATAATCACCGTTTGGATCAACTACATCATTCCAGATCATTTTCGCAATTGAAGTGATTTTATCTTCAAGAACGTCATTGCGCTTAATTGATGTTTGTTCTTTTAATGCTATGTAAGCATGATCATTGGTAACAGTCTGATCCACTGTCATACAAAAATAACGTAATGTATTAAGGATAATCAGCGCTAATGTTAGATCGGTGAGTTGTCGGTTTTTCCCGTTGTACTGAAATCGAATGTTTTCAAGTTTAAACTTTTGAACAATATCTTTAGGAAGTAACGTAGGCTTGTTAATCTTATTTTTCAGCCAACCGGGTATATTTCTGTAAGCTAGGGAATGGAATGTAGAACATGTGACTGAATTCAATCCATATTCAGCGAATTTTTGATTAGCTTCATCTGCCATCTTTTTATTAAATGATAGATATAGTCCAAGCTTACCTAGTTGTTGCAAAGCACTACTACAGTGGATCAATGTCGTAGTCTTACCAGTACCAGCAAAAGCAATCAATTTAAAACTGGTTTTTAGTCGTGTTGCTTTATCAATTGCTCGTTGCTGTTCACTGGTAGGTTTTTGAGTAATTTTCTTCACAACCATTGCTTAATTTCGTGCTAGAAAAGAACTTGGTTTTTTGTTTTTCATTACAAGCACATCGCTTTCAACAATTTGCATCTGGCTTGCTAAAAAGTTAACTTGTTGCTTCAGTTCGTTTATATCGCTTTTTAGTTCAACTACTTGCACTTGCATGTCAAGGTTTGAATATTTGAGCTTGTTATTCTCAGTTTCTTTCTCTTTTAGTGCTGCCTGTAATCTTTTGATTTCCTGTTGGCTCTCTATGTTAGCCACATTAATATTGCTTTTGCTTTGAATATTTTGTGCTTGAGAAGATGTACTCGCAATTGCAACAGGTGTTGGCTTCGGTTCTACTGTGCCATTATATTTGGTTGTCTCTGAGATCTTATCCCATAGTGAATATGTGCGTAATGGCGCTGGTATATTTTGATTTGGTGTTGAAAAACTGGTGCGTAAAGCATTTGCACTGTCTTTAGATACAATGTCTCCAGAACTATTAATTTCAGTAAAGCCAGCATAAGCAAGTGAAACAACTGTTGAAACTGCTACTGCACCAATTACCTTAAAATAGTTTGATTTCTTCATTAGAATGCCCCTTTCAAACGCTTATTTTTTGCCGTTTGATTTGATGATTTTCGATTGATTGTGTTGTTTTCTAAATTGATAGAAACACCTACATTCATGACCTGATTTTTCTGTGGGTTGTATTGAATAAAGACCAGTTCTTTTGCATATTTCTTTGCGTGTGTTAAACGTTCAGCATGAATTTCATCAAGATTAAATCTGATTTGCATTCGCGATATATACAGCTTGAATAACTGATCATTTACTTCAGCTAAATTTAAAACTAAGCCTTTTTCATCTATAGAAGCAGACTCGAAAGCTAAATCATTTAAAAACCAATTTTCGGGTTGTATTAGTAAATAAAACTTTTCAACTTCGCTTGTGATTGCATATGAAAAACAAAACTCATTCACCTGATAGGTGCTTAAACAAATGGTTTCATTGTTATAGCCACGTTTCATGTTTCGGTCATATGAGCTCAACCACCAAACTAAATAGTGTCGTGCTTCCAACTCTTTAACGGTTATTTGTGCTATTTCTGAGGCCTTTAGCTGTAATGCTTCAAGGTTTTCTATTCGTCTAGCTCTCATAGATAATTCACCTTATTTTTCTTTAAAGCATGAGTTATCAAAAGCCATTGAGTTAGGATCTAACCCCATGTTTTTAAGAGCCAAGGCTTTACCGTCAAGTTCAGGGTTATCAGATGTGCTTAGTTGTTGCGAACTTGTTTCTGAAGATGCATTTTTCGCATTAGTACCTGAACCTAAAAAGTAACCGCCTCCAGCAAAAACAACTACTGCAGCTACAATGCCCATAGCTGGCCAAGACTTTTTAAAACTAGAGAATCTATCTGCTAAAGATAAGCTGTATTTTTCTTCATTAGAACGTATAGTGCTGTCTGTAACATCAGCCTTATATTCATTTAGAGCTTGATGCCAAACTTCCTTTATGTAGCTTTGAAGTTCATTTGTACTGAAACGAACCTTGCTTTTGTTTAAGTAATAGCATGGCTCACTAATAAGAATTTCTGTGTTTTCGTCAGAATTTAAGAAAACTTGTCCTCTAAACAAATTATTCTCGACCTGATCAAATCCTTTGATCGTTAATAGTAGATCTGTGGCCTTTGCATCTATATTGAAGATGCTCACCTGGCGATTTCTATCCGTATCTCCAGAAAGGTCAGAATCTAAAAACATAGACTCATTGTTTATCTTAGAGAAATAAGGTGAAAAGTTACCGACAATCGATTGGAAAGCTTTCAATTGAGTTTTGTTCATCTCAATTCCCTCTTATTTGAAAATATAGTCAAGAGTGGCTGTTTCTGAAGTTCCTCTACGAGCTTCAACTTTTCCAGTCTTTTTATTTACAAAGATAGCAACTGGTACACCAGCAGTTAGTGGCTGTGGCTTTTGTCCAGCGCTACGAATTGCTTCTCGCTGTTCACGATCTTCTTTTGGCATTGCAACAATATCTTCGTGATAGAAGAAGATAGATTGAAGAGCGCCTAAGTGTTTATCCAACTCAGCAAGTTCCTGTGGTGTAGGAATCACTTTAATTGAGTTAATTTCTTCATCTGTTCCATTAAAGGTTTTATTAATAGTATCTTCAGATGGTTTACGAAGAATTCCAGCAGCTAATTGTTTTCCGTTTTCACTTTGGTTTAGAACTAAAGCTGGAATCCATTTAATAGTTGCACCGCTTTTAACGTATGAGCGAGAAAGGTTGAATGTTTCGTGGCAATATTTACAGCGTGGATCGTAAATGATGTAAACAGTGTTGTTATCATTCGCTTTTCCCTCTTTAAACCCTGAAAGCGTTTTTACAGCTTTAAAGACTGGATGATTGTATGCACTGGCCAAATTCCCAACGGAAGCTGTTGGTTGTTGTGCTGGTGCATTCATTTTTTTTGCAGTTAATTTAAGAGGCTCAGATATATTTTTTTTAGTAGCAGAATCCCAAGCTGTACCATGTAAGATGACTTTTTCATCGGATGTTGTAAAAAACACCGCATTTTTCCCATTAGGTGCCTCAAGAATCCAAGAAGTTAAACCTCCACTAAAGGGTTTAACTTCTTTTACTTTGCCCATTTTTTGCATCTTAGAAGTAAGGTCCTGAGATGGTGCAGCGTAAGTAGAGATTGTAATAATACTAATAGCGCAACTTGCTACTATTTTAGTGAAATTATTTAAAAGCATTTTAGAGTATTACCTTTTAAGCCATGTTTTAATAGTATAGTTAAAATATGGTTTTAAAAAAATAGTTAAATAAAAAAGACCGGTGTTTTAATACCGGTCAATTATAACTTATAAGTATAAGACTAAAACCCTTTTTGCTTGTTTTTTTGTATTTCATCCTGTGGTATTTCTACACTCACCATATCAAAAACATGATCATCACTATACTTAAAATCATCTTTATAATTGTTTTTAGAGTTATAAGATCCGTTGTTTAATTCCTTGTCCGTAAACTCTACTACTCGAATAATACTGTTTACATCTTCAGCAGCTTTTTGTCTAGCTTCAGTCATGGCAAAACTCAATAATTCGTATTCAAAACCAACAAGACCAATGTTAAAGTCTGGCTCTTCTAATGGCTTCCCTAATTTCACCTCAATTAGATAATGCGAGATTGGACCTAAACCCTCACTAAACAAAGACGGTCTACCAATATTCTGTATGAATGCGTATGCAGTTCGATTGTATAGTTTTAACCAGCGTATATCTGTTGGTGGCATTACACCTAGCTGTCTTGCTGTTAATACAACCTCACACAAAATAGTTCTTACATATGCATGGTTATTAAAAATCTTAGTAGCAACGGGATGTTTAATGTATTTGTGAATTCTTTTTCTAAGGAAGTCAAAATTAAACCCTACAAGCTTACGATCGCCCTCAACATACTGATTTTCAATTGTAAACAATGGGTTGCTAGGTATATTTTTTGTGCAAATATCCCAATAGTAATTAATTAATGTTGTTGAATCTTTTTTGATTTTACGGAACTCTTCATCATCCATAGATTCATCAGTCGCACATGCTACTGGTAAATACAAAGCTAGCAAAATTGTATCAACATCGGATAAATACGATAATTCATCGGGTGTTGTTTCTTTTGAACTATCAAGGGTTATCCAAAGATCCCCTAGTTGTGCACGTAAGACATTTAAAAACTTCTCTTCATCTATGATAGGTACTGTTTCGCTTTTATCATTATATTCTTTCGTTACTCCGTTGATTGTAATGTTCACAAGGCGCTCTTTTGTTCCTGTAATTAACTCATGCCTATTTGCAAACTCATAAGTTGAATCAAGCGCTTTAAAATGACCATTGTTCGTATCATATTTTGACAAGTCTAATGGACCAAAAACCTGTAAGTGTCTTTGGTTTGGAATTTGTTCCTCTATGAACTCTTCTAGGTTCATGCTTTTGATAAAGCCCCGTGCTGGATGCTCGCTGTTGAAGCGGTCATAAGCTTTCTTTATCCAAGGTGTTGCCAGCAAAAATATTAATAAATTCCATGCTTGACTGGCTTTTGAAATTTGAAAAATAGTGACTTCGCTAAACTTATTTTGACAAAATAATGGAAGCCAATTGTTTGTTGGTTTACATAGGTGTTCTGTTGAATACACCAACTCACTTAGTAAAGGTACGTAATTAAGCCCGATAGCTTTGAATAGGCTATGTATCCACCATAGAGGAATAATTAAAATGCCTTTTGTGTATACTAAAAACCCTACAATTTGAGGTTTATAAGCAAACCATACAGCCAAAAAAGCCACTAAAACCATAACAACAGTAAATATATAAATATGATTCTCATGTACAAGCTTATCTTTTGGATCTGCCATTTTATACCCTATTAATATGTGTATTGTTGAGTATTATATAGTTAATATTGGTTTTAATCTAATTCCCCTTAAACCTTTTAAGGATTTTAAGTGTGGTTTTAAGATGTTGACTAAAGTGGCACTTAATACCTTTTAAAGCTTAAATCAGGTCAACCTCAACACTAAGCCAGTATTCTTGGTCAAATACTAAAAAGAATGAATAAGAAGCCCTCCCCTACTAGACATTTAAGTGTATTAATCGCCTATATTATAAATTTCTCTATAAATATTGTTGGTAGTCTTTTTAGTGAATAGGGCACTCCCCTACTCAGCTAATATAGATCATTTTCAGTTGTGCATTTCACTACGTCTACTCATTTGTTTAACTGTAAGTAGTAGTAAGCCCTCCCCTCTTCTTGGCAACTCCCCTGTTATCAGTCTGATAATGAAAAAACCACGATTAGGAATCGAAAGCCATTATCAGCCTGATAATGAAAAAACCAACGATTAAGAATCTAAAGCCGTTATCAGTCTGATAATGAAAAAATCAACGATTAAGAATCGAAAGCTGTTATCAGCCTGATAATGAAAAAACCACGCTAAGGAATCTAAAGCTGTTATCAGCCTGATAATGAAAAAAACCACGCTTAGGAATCGAAAGCCATTATCAGTCTGATAATGAAAAACAACGATTAAGAATCGAAAGCCGTTATCAGTCTGATAATGAAAAA
>NZ_JAALGV010000045.1:0-6296 GCF_011174875.1 Acinetobacter sp. GFQ9D191M | reverse complement strand
AAGATTCGGTTTACGCATTAACTTAATCGCTGCACTGGTAAACCGGATGAACTTGCAATAACGACTTTCGCAAGAGATCTAATATATAAAAAGTATAAAAAAAGAGATTAGCTCCAGTTGCAGCTAATCTCTAAGATTTGAATCAAGGTTTAAAACTTAACCTTCCTAAAAAGATTGCTCCAAACTTTCTAGCTCCATCATCAGTTCCAGCATTTGCTCTTCGGCAGTTTCCAGTTTCTGTTTCAGTTCAGTCTGCTCGTTCATGAGTTTCAGCAAGTCATCTTTACGCGCAGCTTCATATAAAGCACTATCTGCTAGCGATTCTTCAATTTCTGCCAGACGAGGCTGTAACTTGTCGATTTGCGCTTCGCATTTTTCAATATTCTTGCGAATCGGACGAGTCTGCTCACGGCGCTGGGCAGCCAGTTTACGCTGTGCTTCTTTATCTACTTTGGCTACCACCACAGGTTTAGCTTCTGTTTCTACTACCTGTGCTTTGGCTAAGGCATTCTGTGCATTGATCTGCTGTTGACGCGCTTCACGTAACCATTTGGCATAGTCCTGCAAATCACCCTCAAATTCGGTACAACGTCCGGCATGTACTAACAGCAATTCATCACATACTGTCGCAATCAATTGACGTTCATGCGAAACGAGTACCACCGCACCTTCAAAATCCTGTAAAGCCATAGTCAGGGCATGGCGCATATCCAGATCCAGATGGTTTGTCGGTTCATCCAGAATCAGTACATTTGGACGCTGCCAAACAATTAAAGCCAAAGCCAAACGTGCACGTTCACCCCCAGAGAAACTCTCACATGGGGTATCCATGCGCTCACCGCTAAAACCGAAACTGCCGAGGAAAGAGCGTAAAGAAGCTTCACTAATTTTTGGATCGGCGATACGTGCCAGTTGTAGCATTGGGCTGGCATTAGCATCCAAAGCATCCATCTGATGCTGAGCAAAATAACCGATATTGAGTAATTCTGAGGCTTTACGTTGACCATTTAATAAAGGCAAATCTCCGACTAAGGTTTTGATTAGGGTTGATTTACCCGCACCATTCATTCCCAGTAAACCAATGCGAGAATTTGGGGTGATTTGCATGTTAATTTTGCTGGCAATCGATTTATCGCCATAACCAATTTCCGCCTGTTCCAAGGCCAGAAGTGGTGAACTCATTTTGGTCGGTTCACGGAAACTGAAGGTAAAAGGCGTATCTACATGAGCAGGGGCGAGATCCTGCATACGCTCCAGCATTTTGATCCGGCTTTGGGCCTGACGTGCTTTAGTTGCTTTGGCTTTGAAACGGTCAATAAATTTTTGTAAATGTGCTCGGGCTTCCTGCTGTTTCTCAAAGGCCTGTTGCTGTTGCGCCAGACGCTCGCTACGGGTCACTTCAAAAGTTGAATAATTACCGGTATAGAGGGTGAGTTCCTGATTTTCGATATGCAGAATATGATCCGTCACGGCATCCAGAAAATCACGGTCATGCGAAATTAGCACTAAAGTGCCTTCATACGCCTTTAACCAGTCTTCGAGCCACAAAATCGCATCCAGATCCAAGTGGTTGGTCGGTTCATCGAGTAATAGCAGGTCTGAACGGCTCATCAGGGTACGGGCCAAATTCAAACGCATCCGCCAACCGCCTGAAAAGCTGGAAACATCTAAGCGAATCTGATGATCCATAAAGCCTAAACCAGCCATTAACTGTGCTGCTTTAGAGGGAGCAGAATAGCCATGAATTTCGTCGAAACGGCCATGTAACTGTGCCAGTTCAGCATCGGATAGTTGTTCCGGATGTGCCAGTTTGGCCTGTATATCCCAATACTCTTCATCGCCTGACAGAACAAAATCAATGGCTGGCATATCTAGAGCTTTAATTTCCTGAGCCATATGCGCTACGGTCCAAACGGATGGACGGGTTAGCGAACCCTCATCTGCACTGAGCTCACCTAAAAGAGCCGCAAACAGGGTAGATTTTCCTGCGCCATTCACGCCGGTTAAACCAATTTTCCAGCCGGGATGAAGCTGCATGGAGGCTTTTTGAAATAACACTCGCCCACCACGGCGTAACGAAACTTGGTCTAACTGAATCATTGAACTTACTAACAAGGGCAAAAGAGAATGCCGCTATTCTAATGGAAAGCCGGGAGAAAACAAAAAATCTTCGTTGCAGTTTATCCTGTTCAGGCTTTAAAAATTTATAGATTCATATATGATGAACTATGTTTTGAGTAAATACTCTATTTTGTTTAAAAACCGAAAGATAGAGCCATCAAGGTTCATAATAATATTGAGTAGAATAAAAATGAAAAAAGGATTTTTAATTTTATCTGCACTGGGCCTATGGGCTTCGAGTGCACATGCTGCCCCAGTCAATGTCTGTGTATTTGATTTACTGGGAAAATCGGGTGAATCCTTCAAACTGCTGGAAGAATGGGCATTAGCCAGCAAGCAGTGGGGGGCTACGGTTCAATTGATTGCTTATCAGGATGAAGCCAAAGTCGATCAGGATGCCAAAGCCGGAAAATGCGATGGCTTCTATATGACCTCCATGCGCGCGCGAGCTTATAACAAATTTGCAGGCTCCATTGATGCCATTGGCGGCGTTCCTAATAATGACATTGCCATGAAAGCGGTGAGTTATGTGCTGGATAAGCGTAATACCAAGCGCATGACCACTCAGATTGGCAAGGAAAAATTTGAAGTAGCCGGTATTGGCCAGATTGGTCCTGCTTATATCTTTGTCCGTGATCGTAATATGAACAAGCTAGAACATATTAAAGGCAAGAAGTTTGCTGTGCTGCATTATGACTATGCCCAAACCATTATGGTGAACCGGGTAGAAGCTGTACCGGTAAATTCGGAAATTTCCAATTTCATCCGTAAATTTAATCAGGGTGAAGTGGATATTGTGGCAGCGCCCGCTTATGCCTTTAAACCTCTCGAAGTGACCAAAGGACTGGGCCAAAAAGGAGGCATGATTAACTTTCCGGTGGTCAATGTCACAGCAGATCTGATTATTCGACCGGATAAATTTCCGGAACAGTTTGCAGCCAATTCCCGACAATGGTTTGTTAAGCAGTTACCACGCAGCTTCGCGATGGTGAAACGTATGGAAGCAGAAATCCCGCGTAAATATATTCTGAACCTGAGTCGTGAGGAACAGGTCAGTTATCAGAAAATTCTGCGTGAAGGACGCATGGATTTAACCAAACAGGGCATCTATGACGCTGGCATGATGACAGTATTAAAACGGGCACGCTGTACTGTAGAAAGAACCAATTTTGAGTGCTCAATTAGTGGTGAATAGTTTTAAAATCATGTATATCTTTGTAACTACAGCGAAGGAAATGTAATTCAAAGTAGCCAAGTTAAAATATTAAGATACTGATATATTTATAAAAAAATCGAATAAAGGAAATCGGATAAAGCTCATTTATCTTTATAGGCCAAAAAACGGCTTTTATCTGGAGTAAATGCTCTATTTTTTTGAAATAAATTTGCTTAATATTTGACGCGTGTACGGATACTCAGCTAACAACAAGATTTCAAAGGATAACTAAAATGAAAAAAACACTCTTATCATTGGCTGCATTTTCTGCATTTGGTTTTGCAGGTGTGGCACATGCAGAAAAGGTCGATATCTGTGTGTTTGACCTACTTGGTAAATCTGGCGAGTCTTTCCAGATGGCTCAGGAATGGGCACTGGCAGCAAAAGGCTGGGGCGCAGATATTAATCTGATCGCTCGTCAGGATGAAGCCGTCGCTGACAATGACTTTAAGGCTGGCAAATGTGATGGCGTATTCATGACCGCCATGCGTGCCCGTCAATATAACAAGTTTGCCGGTTCAATCGATGCCTTAGGTGGTGCTCCAAGTAATGCCATTGCACAGCGTGCGATTAGCTTCGCTTTAGATAAGCGTAATGCGGCTAAAATGGTTACGACCATGGGCGGTAAAAAGTATGAGGTGGCCGGGATTGCGCCACTGGGTTCAGCTTTTATCTTTGTGCGTGACAAAAACATCAACTCTATTGAAAAAGCCGCAGGGAAGAAGTTCGCTGTTCTTGGCTATGATGATGCGCAAAAAATCATGGTTCAACGTGTAGGTGCTCAGGCCGTAGTGTCTGATGTATCCAACTTCGTGGCCAAGTTTAATAATGGCCAAGTCGATATGGTGGGCGCACCGGCGTATGCGTACAAGCCACTCGAAATCTATAAAGGTCTGGGCAATAGCGGTGCGATGTTTAACTTCCCGGTACTGCATGTCACCTCTGACTTTGTGATCCGTCCGGAGAAATTCCCAGCCGGTTTTGGCCAGAAGTCTCGTGACTGGTTCATTAAAAACCTGCCTAAGAGCATGGCGATGATTAATCGTCTGGAAGCTGGTATTCCAGCGAAATATAAGCTGAATCTGAGTGCAGGAGATAAAACCAAGTACCAGAAGTTATTACGTGAAGGGCGTATGGATATGACCAAGCGTGGAATCTATGATGCCAGCATGATGTCGGTACTGAAACGTGCGCGTTGCTCTGTCGATAAAGCCAACTTTGAATGTTCACTTTCTGGCGAATAATTTGATTTTTAAGGAAAAAAGCTTAGATTTATCTAAGCTTTTTTTATATTAAACAAAGTCAGATCTGCCATTGCAGATCACAGCAAAGCAGTTAAGCTGATTAAAAATAATGTTTTCATGTTTAGTATAAAAAACAATAACATGTAGCACTTAAAGCAGATAACAAAAACAAGGCAATCAAGGAAAGCAAAATGATGCAGAGAGGATGGAAAGCCCTGGCTGTAGGTGCAGCACTCACGGCAGTTTCAGGTCTGACGCAGGCTAAACAGGTGGTATGTGTATTCGATCTGGTCGGCAAAAATGGTGACGTCTATGCCGTAATGAAAGACTATCAGTTGGCTGCAAAAAACTGGGGTGCTGATATCGAGCTTAGGGTAAATACCAATGAAGCTGTCGTCGCAGAAGATTTTAAAGCCGGTAAATGTGACGGGATCAGTGTTACCGGTATGCGTGGCCGTCAGTTTAACCGTTTTACCGGTTCACTCGATGCGATCGGCGCAATTCCTGATCTGAACCTGGCGGTAAAAGTTATGCAAGGCCTGGCGAGTCCGACCTTTGCCAAGCTCATGGTTCAAGGCAAGTATGAAGTCGCAGGGGTAATTCCGGTAGGCGATGCCTTCCTGATGGTCAATGACCGGAGTATTAATACTGTTGCAAAAGCAGCAGGTAAAAAAATTGCTGTACTTGACTATGACGAAGCACAAAAAATCATGGTTCAACAAGTGGGTGCACAGGCAGTCAGCGCCGATGTGACCAACTTTGGCTCTAAATTTAACAATGGTCAGGTCGATATTATTGGCGCGCCGGCTGCTGTATTTAAACCGCTAGAACTGCATAAAGGTTTGGGTAGCAAGGGTGCTATTGTGAATTATCCGGTATTGCAGGTCACCGGTAATATTATTATTCGTCCAGATAAATTCCCGGCAGGATATGGACAAAAATCACGTGAATGGGTGAAAAGCCAGTTACCACGTGCTTTTGGAATTTTGGGTAAAATGAAGGCAGATATTCCCTCTAAATACTGGATGGATATTCCTGAAGCAGATAAGCCAGGTTACCAAAAGCTGATGCGTGATTCGCGGATTGATCTGACCAAACGGGGTATTTATGATAAACGCATGATGAAGTTACTCTGGCAATTCCGCTGCAAGCAAAATCCGAAAAACTTCGAATGTGCATTACAGGATGAGAACTATAAACAATCCTGATAAAATTACTCTGATTTGACTTTTAATCTGTACAGACTGACCATATATTGAGTGTGTTATACTTGAAATATGGTCTTTTCTTTTTAAAGACATTCCATTCAACAGAGGAATCCGCCATGAATGCTCAAGCGCTTGTGCTCACCGACAATGCCGCAAATAAAGTACGCCAGTTGCGTGACAGTGAAGGTAACCAAGACTTAATGCTCCGTGTGTATGTCACCGGTGGCGGTTGTTCAGGTTTCTCTTATGGCTTTAACTTTGCGGAAAGCCAAAATGAAGATGATGCAGAATTCGTCAATGGCGATGTCAAAATGCTGGTCGATTCTCTGAGCTATCAATATCTGGTCGGTTCAGTGGTTGACTATGTTGAAGGTCTGGAAGGTTCACGTTTTGTGGTACAAAACCCGAATGCGACCACGACCTGTGGTTGTGGATCTTCATTCTCGATCTAATACCTATCAAGTTGAATAAAAAAGTCCTCATATGAGGTAATGCCAGTCAGTTAAG
>NZ_JAALGV010000044.1:0-16929 GCF_011174875.1 Acinetobacter sp. GFQ9D191M | reverse complement strand
GACAAACCCGGTACGGTTCACAACTGCGCTTTTAACCAGAATGGAGAAGCACATTGCGCGCTATCCGCTATAAATATATTGTCCTGATTCTTTTACTTCTGCTCGCTGCATTTGGCGTATTTCGCTGGTGGCAAGGGCCACAAGTCACAGGTTATACCTTAGAGCCGATGCCGCTGGTGCAATCAGTGGTTGCCACCGGGCAGGTGATCACCGTTTCACGTGCTCAAGTCGGTAGTGAAGTAACTGGTGTTGTGCTGGAACGTCGGGTTAAGGAAGGTGATCGGGTCAAACCGGGCGATTTGCTGGTTGTACTTAAATCAGATGAACTGGCAGCTCAAGTTCGTCAGGCAGAAGTCGCATTGAATGAACTGGCAACCAATCGCCGTCCACAAGCCTCAGCAGAATTGGCTTCAGCAAAAGCTCAGCTGGAACAGGCCAGCCGTGAAGCGACGCGCCGTCGCAATGCCGAAGCAGGCATCCTTTCGGCAGAAGAAATTGAACAGGCTGTAGAGGCAGAAAGGGTAGCACGCAATAATTATGAAACTGTGCGTTTAAAAGCAGCTGCACTGGCACCTGGTCAGGTAGAAGAGGCTTCATTACGTGAGCAGCTTTCGGTGGCACAGGCTCAACTGGCTAAAACTAAAATCCGGGCAACTGTTGCTGGAACGGTGCTGACCCGTGATGTTGAGCCTGGCGATCTGGTTCAGCCAGGACGTACCTTATTTACCATTGCAATGGATGGTAATACCGAAATCCGTGTACCACTGGATGAACGTAATCTGTCACGACTGGCGTTGTCCCAGAAAGCGACTGCAATTGCCGATGCTTACCCGGATAAACCTTTCCCAGCCCGGATTAATTTTATTGCACCGAGTATCGATCCTCAACGCGGCACGGTAGAAGTGCGTCTATCGGTTGATCCGGTACCTGATTTCCTGCGTCAGGATATGACGGTATCGGTTAATGTCGAGACAGGTCGCCGTGATCGTACCTTAGCGATTCCGAATGATGCTCTAGGGAAAGTACAGGGCGATCAGGCCACCGTATTACTGGTACGTGATAGCAAAATCCAGCGACAAAAAGTGAAACTGGGTCTGCGCGGACTAGCCATGTCTGAAGTGATTTCCGGTTTAAAAGTGGGTGACCAGGTACTGTCAGATGCAACTTCAACTTTAAAAGATGGCACACGAGTTCGATTTAAGCCCGAAGAAATCAACTATGCCGACCAGAATAATGATGCCAGCAATAAAAATGAATTACCGGTGAAATTCGAGTGAAAAAATTACTAGGGCGTCTCTGGATTGAATGGAAGATCGCAATCAGTTTTTTGCGAGAAGGCCGAATGCAGTCTCTGATGATTACAGTGGGTGTTGCTGTAGGGGTGTCTGTGATTGTTTTTATCTCGGCACTGATACAGGGCTTGCAGTCTAATATCATCGAAAGGACTTTAGGGACACAGGCACATATCCGTTTATTGTCTCCCGATGAAGTGAACCAAGTTATACCCGCACCCGCAGGCACTGTGCAGCTGGTTCTAGAAGATAAACGGGCCCAAAGACTACGCTCTATCAATAATTGGCAAGAGGTCGTGACGACCTTGGATCAGGTGCCTTTATTGACAGCTGTTTCTCCAGTAGTTTCTGGACCTGCATTCGCACAGCGCGGTGAAGCTCAGGAATCGGTTGCGCTGGTGGGCATGGATCCAGAACGTTATCAGAAAATAATTCCACTCAAAGAATATATGATCAGTGGGCAGTTACGTGTCGGTGCAGATGATGTAATGATTGGCAGTCAGCTGGCTAAAGATCTGGGTGTACAGGTGGGTAGCAAATTACGATTAGACACCGGTCAGGACAACAGTACTGTCGTAAATATTTCCGGAATTTTTGAACTTGGAGTACGTGAGCTGGATTCGCGCTATGTCTATATGGATTTAAAACAGGCACAGTCCTTAACTCAGCCTGCCAGGCGGGATCACTGTAATAGACCTGACGGTAGAAGATATTTTTGAAGCAGAAAATATTGCAACGCAGGTCGGGCGTTTGACATCCTTACAGGCAGAAAGCTGGATTAAAACCAATGGTCAGTTAATGAATGCCATCTCAGCGCAAAGCCTTTCCACCAATATGATTATTATTTTTGTGGCCATATCCGTTGCTTTTGGTATTGCTAGCGTCTTGTCAGTCAGTGTCGTACAACGGACTCGTGAAATTGGCATTTTAAGGGCGACAGGGGCTACACAAAGACAAATCCTGCGCGTTTTCCTGTTTCAAGGCGCAATTTTTGGCTTGTTGGGGTCTATTATCGGCAGTGCAGTCAGTTATTTACTGGTCTGGATCTTTAATGAATTTGGCCCAGGCCTGTTCTATATTCCAATTTCAATCAATCTGCTATTGCTGGCTTTATTGCTGGCCACATTGACTGGTGTAGTGGCAGCGGCTATACCATCCCGTCGTGCTGCGGCACTTGATCCTGTGGAGGCAATTCGTCATGTCTGATTCATCGAATGAAGTCTTGCGGCTGGAAGCACTACGTAAATCTTATAATATTGGTCAGCCTAATGAAGTCGAAGTTCTGCATGGCATTGATTTGTGTATTGAACGTAATGACTTTGCAGCACTAATTGGTCCTTCAGGCTCGGGGAAAAGTACTTTATTGAATATTCTGGGTCTATTGGACCAGCCAACTAGCGGTGAACTATATCTGCTTGGTCAACCCACCAGCCGTATGGATGACGCTGCACGTACCGCATTACGCGGCAGCAGTATTGGTTTTGTATTTCAGTTTCACCATCTGATTCAAGCTTTTAATGCATTAGACAATGTCCTTATGCCGTTAATGATGGCACATGGAAAGCCTGATCAAAAGGCTCTAGACCGAGCCTATGAACTTCTGGCTGCAGTCGGGCTGGAAAAGTATGCACATCGAAAACCGAATGAGCTTTCCGGCGGGCAACAGCAACGTGTTGCAATCGCTCGAGCACTGATTACAGAACCCGCCTTGTTACTGGCCGATGAACCGACCGGGAACTTGGATACCCAGACCGCGTCTGAAGTTTTTGAACTGTTTCGTAAAGTAAATAAGGAACAGGGCTGTGCCATTTTGCTGGTGACTCATGATCCGCGCTTGTCTATTAGTTGTGATCGCACCATCAAGTTAGTTGACGGCCTGATTCAAAGTGATACCAGAACAGCTCCAGCAGATATTCCTGAAAATACTTAATTTTTAAATATTTTAAGAATTTGTATTCTCCAATTATGGATAAATAAAGATTTTTCTTATCACTTAAGCCTTGCAATAAAGCTGATACAAGGTTTGCATCAGGGTAAGTACTTTGGGGTCGGAAAGCTGATAGAAAATCTGCTTTCCTTCACGACGCGTGCTGACCATTTCGGCTTTTCGGAGCACCGTAAGTTGTTGTGAGAGAGTGGGTTGGTTAATATCTGTTTGTAGCTCAATCTGTTGCACATTCATTTCACTATCGACCAGTACACATAGAATTTTCAGTCGGTCAGAATTCGACAACACTTTTAAGCGTTCGCTTACCACATGAGCCTGAGAAAAATCAATACGTGTCTGAGTTTCATCTGCTGTCATATAAAAAACCTGTATTAGTCACACAATATTTAAAAACCATCTTGATTAATATTTATAATTATATAATATAAAATTATATATTTTAAGTGGAATATGCTCATGCATGACTTTTTGGCAGCGTTTCTCGGTGGATTACTGCTTGGTCTTTCAGTGGTCGGCTATCTGTATGTGAATGGCCGTATTGCGGGCGTGAGTGGGTTGGTTGGGCAGGTACTTAATCGAAAGACAATTTTCAAAACTCCTGCGGTCTGGTTTTTAGCAGGACTATTTATAGTTCCATTTATCTACGGCGTATTGTTTCAGCCAGAAATTGAGCTGAATGCCAGCCCATGGATGATGGTCATTGCCGGTTTGCTGGTTGGTTTTGGTACACGTTTAGGTTCAGGTTGTACCAGTGGACATGGCATCTGTGGGATTAGCCGTCTGTCAAATCGCTCCTTTGTTGCGACCGGGTCTTTTATGCTGGCGGGATTTATCACGGTTTATGTTGTTCGTCATCTGGTTGGAGCTATCTAAATGAAAAATCTATTCGCTTTTCTATTTGGTGGCCTGTTTTCAGTCGGCTTAATGCTCTCAGGTATGTCTAATCCTGAAAAAGTTCTGGATTTTCTGGATCTGTTTGGGGATTGGGATGCCAGTCTTGCCTTTGTCATGATGGGGGCAATTCTGGTGGCTTTTATTCCTTTCCAGAAAGCTAAACATAATCCACATCCGACCACTTTATTTAATGAACCCATTGATTTACCAAAGAATCAAAAGATTGATCCTAAACTGCTGGCGGGTAGTTTATTATTTGGTATCGGTTGGGGAATTGCAGGCATTTGTCCGGCACCCAGTTTTACCCTGATTGGTTTGGGACATTATCAAGCCTTGTATTTTATTGCAGCTATGCTGCTTGGGGTCTGGATTCACCGTAAATGGGCAGGAGTATAAATATGACACAGCAGCCAAACGTCAAAGCGTTTTTTGATAAAAATACCAATACTTTTAGTTATGTGGTGAGCGATCCTCAAACTGCCCAATGTGCCATTATTGATAGCGTGCTGGATTACGATGCTGCGTCTGCCACCACATCGACCGAGCATGCCGATCAGATGATTGCCTATGTGAAATCACAAGTTTTGACCGTGGAATGGATTCTGGAAACCCATGTACATGCTGATCATCTGACAGCCGCACAATATCTGAAACAGCAATTAGGTGGCAAGATTGCAATCAGTAAGAAAATTGCGCTGGTGCAGGAAACGTTTGCCAAGATATATCATCTGGACATGAAACAGATCAATGCGCATCAGCCTTTTGACTATCTGTTTGAGGATGGTGAGCATTTCAAGATTGGAGAACTGGAAGTTTATAATATTCCTACGCCAGGCCATACACCTGCCTGTTTAAGCTATGTGATTGGTAACGCCGTCTTTGTAGGGGATACACTGTTTATGCCGGACTATGGCACGGCTCGTTGTGATTTTCCAAATGGCAGTGCCTCGGTTTTATATGATTCTGTTCACAAGCTGTTTCAGCTCCCGGAAAGCACCCGTGTATTTTTGTGTCATGACTATTTGCCAGAGTCACGTCATGAATATCAATGTGAAACCACGATTCAGCAGCAAAAACAGCAAAACGTTCATATCCGTGAAGGGATTAGCAAATCTGAATTTGTACAGATGCGTCAGCAGCGTGATGCAGGTCTAAGTATGCCTAAACTGATTTTGCCTGCGATCCAGATTAATATGAATGGCGGACAGTTCCCAATGCCAGAAGCCAATGGCGTGTCTTATTTGAAGCTGCCGCTAAATTATTTTAAGAAGTGATCAATTTATCAGGAACAAAATATTAATCTTTAAATTAAGCGCTTATAAAGTTTGCGAATTTTAATATTCCACCCTATGCTATTTGGGTTAACTCATTTTTATATTTTCAGGGTGCATCGTGCTCAGACAGTTCTTTAAACAGATCTGGTTTGTGATGCTTATGGTATTCGCCGTAAGCTGGAGCGGCATGTCGATTGCTTCAGCAAAAACGATGCATCTGGAAACGTCAGCCAAGCAGATGAGTTCCCATTGTCAGGAAATGGCAAAAATAGAGAAGTTACATCGCCAGCATCAAGCTATGCATGGTTCTGCTCATGATATGAGACAGGACATGAATTGCCACTCCGACTTAAATGACCATAAAGATGACTGTCTGGATTGTATTTATAGCTCTTGCCATAGTCTGAGTAGCTGGATCGATGTGGAAATCTCGAAGTTAACTCTTCCTGAGATTCATGCCTTAGAAACCACTTTTATCTCTAATTATCAAGCCAAGCACCTTGCCGGGTATTGGCAGGAAATTCTGCGCCCACCTAAAACTTAATCCTCGTTATTTATATTTTAATAAATCAAGGATTAAGTTATGTCGATTAAAATTAGTCAAAGCCTGTTATTGGGCTTAAGTTTAGTGATCTCGTCTTCATTATTGGCTGCTGTAAAAGAATATCAGCTGGTTATTGATGAAGGTCCAGTCAATATCACCGGTAAAACCGTACAACGTATTACAGTGAATGGAAAATTTCCTGCACCTTTACTGGAATTTGAGGAAGGTGATGAAGCTGTTATTCGCGTCAAAAACAAGCTAAAGAATAAAGAAAGCTCTCTGCATTGGCATGGTTTATTGCTACCCGGCCTGATGGATGGTGTCCCCGGTTTTAACGGGTTTCAGGGCATTGCACCTAATCAGGAATTTGTCTATCGCTTTAAAATTCGTCAGAGTGGAACCTACTGGTATCATGCCCATTCCAAGGGGCAGGAACAGGACGGCCTTTACGGCGCCTTTGTAATCTATCCTAAAAACCAGGCGGAAGTTCCTGCACATGAGCAGACCGAGCGTGATTATGTGGTCATGCTTTCAGAATTTCATGAGCAGTCCGGCCAGCAGATCATGAATAATTTAAAAAAATCTGCCGAGTATTATCAAAATCAGCGTGAAACTCTGAGCGATGTTTTTCAGCAAATCAAACGGGAAGGGCTTAAAGCCACCTGGAATGATCGCAAAATGTGGAACCAGATGCGCATGCTGAAAACTGATCTGTCTGATGTAACCGGCTATACCTTTTTGGTGAATGGAAAAACGCCTGAACAGAACTGGATAGGACAGTTTAAACCGAATGAAAAAGTGCGACTGCGTTTTATCAATGCCTCTGCCATGTCATTTTTTGATGTGCGTATTCCACAGTTAAAAATGACAGTCGTCAGTGCAGACGGGCAGCCTGTTAAACCTGTAGTTGTCGATGAATTCCGCATTGGTGCCGCAGAAACCTATGATGTGATTGTGGAGCCCACTGCGGAACATTATCAGATTGAAGCTGAATCGATTGACCGTTCCGGTTTTGCGATTGGCAGCTTACAGAATGAATTAAAGCCAGCTCATCATGCCATACACAAACCTATATCCCGTCCTCGTGCCTTATTGACCATGGAAGATATGGGACATGGCAATATGCAGGGTGAAGCACACGAGCAGATGAATCATCAGAATCATGCTAGCCATGACATAAATGTTAAAAAAGATACTGAACATTCAATGATAGGGCATAAGCAGCATGCATCGGCCAAAGTGATCGAGCAAGGAAAGGGCAATCATACCGAGCATTCAGATACTTCATCCGCTTTGGATCATATGGCTCATTCAAATATGACCGGGCATATGCAATATAAAAAAGATGCCAAAACTTTTACGCAGCAACCAGTTTACGGCTGGGCCAATGCCTCTACACCGGTAGGGCATAAAGCTTTGCAATATAGCGACCTCAAATCTTTAACTCCGCAAAAAGATATTCGCGACGCAGAAAGCGAATTGGTGATTCGTTTAGGCGGCACCATGGAACGGTATATCTGGACCATGAACGGCAAGAAATTTAATGAAGCAGAGCCGCTCAAAGTGAAATTTGGGGAACGGATCAGGCTGAAATTTATCAATGACAGTATGATGGCACATCCGATGCATTTACATGGCATGTTCATGCAGCTCGAAAATGGCCAGTCTGCAATAGATATGCCGAATAAACATACAGTGATTGTCCCACCTGGAAAAACCGTTACGACTTTGCTGACTGCAGATGAACTAGGTGAATGGGCGATTCATTGTCATCTGTTGTATCACATGACTGCCGGAATGATGAATAAACTGATTGTAGCAAATGTTCAGGAAAATGACGTTTCGACTCAGAATACTGTGCGGGAAGAGCATTCCCATCATCACATGACAAAACCAGTAGAAAAACAAGGAGATGCTCATGCACACCATTAATCTTTGTTTGAAGCCTGTTTTGGCTAGTGTATTGGCGTTGGGAAATATGACTGTTTTTGCCGAAGATATATCTCAACAGTATGCTGATCATTCGATGCATCATCAACAATCACTCCAATCGTCAGAGCACCATTTAACTTCAGTAGCACCGGAAATTACTGAAAATTTAATTCCAGATTCAGCTTCAACCTATTCCAGCGAACATGATCATCGCAAGGAACATGGAGGGCAAATTTATACGCGGGTCAAACTGGACAATAAATGGATCAAAAACTCAGAAGGTGAGGGAGGCTTACAGTCTGAGAATGAGCTTCGGATTGGCACGGATGAAAATAAACTGTTCATTAAACTCAAAGCTGACAAGCAGGAATCCAGAGCAACAGAATATGCAGTCCAAGCTCTGTATAGCCGGAATATTTCAGATTTCTGGGATGCTCAGGCGGGTCTTCGCTACCGTCAGGAAAATTTGGGTCAGCCTAATGCTGGGCAAAATATTGAACATGTAGATGCAATATTTGGATTCCATGGGTTGGCGCCGTATTTCTTTGAAACCAATGCACATCTGTATCTTGGTCAAGATGATTTTATCGGACTTGAGCTAGAAACAGAACGTGATCTGCTACTCACACAAAAACTGATTTTGCAGCCTTATGTTGAAGTTGACCTCATTTTGAAGGATAAAGCAGCCAATGCTAAAAAGACTGGAATAAGTCATGCGGCATTCGGTCTGGAAACTCGTTATGAGGTCAATAAAAAGATCATGCCTTACCTTGATATTGCTTATGAATATTCCAAGGGCAACGAGAAAACTTCATGGCAGGACGCATCTGATTCTGAACAGGGCGGGCGTTATGGAATCGGTTTAAGAATGATGTTCTAAACAGATATGTATGTAAGCTAATATTTATGAGGCGGGAAAATCATTTTCTCGCCTCATATACTCAGCTATATCTTATTCTTAAGGCCTCTATAAACTTTTATATTTTTCTTTGTTTTAAATTATTCATTTTCAGAATAAATATAAATACGATTGGACTTATAACAACCCAAAGTGCGATAAAGCTAATACTACTACTGAATTGAGTTCGTAAAAGGGACAATACCAACAGTAAAAGACTACCTGAGATCAATTTAACGATGACCGGATAACTCACCAGAAAAGAATATCGAGATTGTCTGGTTTTTAAAATCTGTTTTTCACTCACGGCATAAAAACCAAAACAGGCCATCCAGATCAATCCTACTATTGCCATCCATATCATGAAGAAGACTCCTGCTGTGCGGTTTTAAGCTTGGCCTGAATTTTATGAACGGCTTTTTGCTGGATAGGTGTAATTTTCTGATGTAGGAAGTAAGCGAGAAGTGCCAAGATCCAGAGCATCAGATCGATACGCAAAAACAGCCAATAGTTCGCAAAAGAATCCAGATAATGCTGGGACCACAAATAATACAGGTCGATGAGTGGAAGCATAAAAGCGGCACAGATGAGAATTTTAAGCTGCGTTTTCCATAAATGCTGTTGTGGCGTTAAACAGGCCAAGATAAAACTACTCAGCCAAATACTAAAGAAGATATAGATTTCATAATTTGTGGTGCCCACAGGAATGTGAATCAAACGGTTTGCATAAAGATAAGCCAGCATGGCAATAGGTAAACCAATTATAATGGTGATATTCAGACGATTCACCAGATAATATCCAAAGTGAAAACGATCCGATTTTTTCTGCATCTGTCGTTTCAGGCTCCAGAGCAATAATCCGGAAGCGATCATGGCACAGCCTAATATGCCTGAGAAAAATAGGGCGAAACGTAAAACAGGTTCGGCAAAACGTGCCATATGCAAACCATATACTCCAGCATTCAGGGTAGCAATTGCACTGTCATTACGGGTGTTTTCAAGCAATTTGCCTGTCGTCGCATTTAATACGAGTTGTGCCTGATTGCGGGTAATAGAATGATCTTTCAATTCGGTTAAGGTAATCTTTGCCAGTTGGGTATTCGGCTGCTTCACGGTAATATTGTCAAATTCTGATTTTCCCCAGTGCTGCTGCGCCGTAGTGATAAAATGTTGAATCGGTAACATCTCCGTTTTAATGGGCACAGCAGAGGGAGCAAGCACATTTTTGGTTCGGATTTCTTCAAAATATTGAAATGGATTTTCTGGATATAGCTGCTTCATGCCAGAAGGCAAAACAATATAAAAGAAAATAGCCAGTCCAGTAAAAGTCATAGTTAAAAAGAACGGTAGCGCAATGACGGAACTGACATTATGAAAATCCAGATAGGAACGTTGTCCTTTAAAAGCTCTCAGAGTAAAGAAGTCGGTCAGAATTTTTTTATGGGTAATGATTCCGGAAATCAGGGTCATCAACATGATGAATGCAGCAATGGTGACAATCAGACGGCCAATGGTATAAGGTACGCCATATAGCTGAAAATGAAAGTTATAGAAAAAATCTCCGCCCTGTGTAGCCGAAAGCGTTAATTCCTTACCTGTCATAGCATCCAGGGTTTTAAGTTGATAAGCACCCTCTGCAGTTTGCCAATAAATTTTATTAACCGGTAAATCCTGATTCGCTACCCCGATATACCAGTTCTGTGCATCAGGTGCATGTTGCTGTAAATAACTATAAGCAGTTTTTAAAGCAGTTTCCTGGTTAACCTGCATCTTGGCAAATTGTGGCTGCATCCACATTGTAATTTCATGGCGATAATAGGTGACTGCACCTGTTAAAAAGATCGCGAAGAGGAGCCAGCCAAAACTTAAACCTAGCCATGAATGTAGCCATGCCATAGATTGACGGACAGATTTATGCATGGTTTAACCTATGAAGCGGGAAATGACAAATAAAACAATGAGAGGAATCAGGCTATAGACTGAAAGTGTTTTAAGACTTTGGATACAGAAGATTCCAATCACAAAACAGACATAAAAAATGAGGGCAATAAAGGCAGCCAGATAAACCGATTCAGCTTTGGGTAAACTCGCCTGTAAAAAATAGGCCAGATCGAGAGCAATCAGATAACTACATAAATAACCAATACCAAAGCTCATGCCTAATCGATACAGGATAGCAAGTGGCTGAAGGGTAGAAATCATGGAAAGGCCTTTATATGAATCTGTATAAATAAATATTGAGGCAACTTAATGCACGAAGCTTAAGGTAGTGACCAGGTACTGTTTCTTATACACTTGCTGATTCAATTTTCCTGTCTTGTCTACTTCTTGACTCACCTCTAGTACATATTGACCCTTCCATGGCGTAGCAATATTAATTTGGCCATGCTTGTTGGTCGTATAGTTTTTAAGCCAGTGCTGTGGGGAATAGACAGTCACTTTGACATCCGCAGCGGGTTTACCCTGATACATGACTGTAAAAGTATTACTGTTCGGTTGAACCGGTACGATATCCAGCTCTGAGTCTGCTTTCAGGTTTTGTCTGCCGGATTTCGCGTGATAGCTGAGTAAGGACTCCCCATAGATCAGTTCATGATAGAGCTCTACATCTGCTTGATCTTTTGTAGAGTAGACCAGATGATCCTGGTGTAGTTGGGGACTAAATTGTTTTTTAGTCTGAATCGCTTTTGCTTGGCTGAATGACTTTAAGGCACCTTCTTGAGTCTCTTTGAGCTGTTCACTATATTCACCAAAAAATGCATGTGTTTTTGCATCTGAAGCACGTTCTAGCCAAAGCATATGGGCCTGAGTAGAAAGGGCCATTGACAGTCCAATTGTCAAAGTAATGATTTTTTTCATGAATTCTACCTGATTATTGTTTACATATAAGAAAATGAGCTCCGAATATTCTTTCAAAGCTCAAGCGAAAAATTAATATTTGAATTTTACGGCCACACTGTAATTTGCCGGTGCACCATAGAAGCCTTGCTGATTCGGGAAATTAAATAAGTATTTTTCATTGGTCAGATTATTCCCGTTGGCCTGCAAAGTAATGTGATCATTGAGTTCATAACTGGCCATCAGATTCACAAGCGCATATGCATCCTGTTTGATAATGCCTGCTTGTTGGGTAACAACACCCTCTGTAGCAGCTTCAGGAACTTCTAGATAAGTTTTATCCTGCCATTGCACACCAAGGCCCAGTTTCAGTTTTGGAATCTGTGGCACCTGATAGGTGGTCAGAAGATTAAAAGACTGATTAGGATTAAAGGTACGGGCATCACCACCGTTGATCAGATCTTTAAGACTAAACTGGGTATAACCAAAGCTTAAGTTAAAATGGTCGGTCAGTTGTCCCGCCAAGCCAAACTCGTAGCCTTGGGAACGCAGGTCACTGACCTGAGTTGTGCGTAAAGTCGGAATACCATCAGAATCACGAAGCGGATAATTACTTTGCTCCGTTCTGAACACGGCCATAGTTGCGGTGAGCTTATCATCTAGCCAGGAACTTTTAATCCCGGCTTCATAACTTTCACCTTCAACCGGTTTATTAATACTGCCATCCAGCGCTTTAGTTGTTTGTGGACGGAAAATTGAGGTATAGCTTAGATAACCTGTATATTCAGGACTAAATTCATAAGTCAGGCCTGCATAAGGTAATAGCTTATTCTCATCATAAATCGTGTCTGTTCCATAACTGCTGCCTGTACTTTCAGCCTGAACATAGTTGGCACCTAAAAGCAGTTTCAGATCGTCAGTCATATGTAAACGGGTGGCGGCATATAGGCTTTGGTTTTTTTGCCGGATGTGCATCTCACCACTGGTTTTTGACATATCCCAAACTGGTTCGGGCGGCGTAAAACTGGATAAATCTGTGGTAAGTGGGTTGGTAAAGCTGCCTGCATAACCTAACTCATTCAGATTGTTTTCAGCCCAGATATAGCCAAAAGATGCCTCATGTTGTTGTCCCCAAAGTGGATAGGTGCCACTAAAACTCAGACTGGCCTGCTGTTCCTTGTTGTCATCAATATACATACCTGGATATAAGAAAATACCTGAAGTACCGTCAGCACCAGGTTTACCGGACAGGAATAAAAGTTTTGAATCCCGGTCAGTCCGTTTTTCCTCATAACTCAGTTTAGCTTTCCAATCAGCGCCAAGTTGTTGTTCGATCTCGGCAAAATAGTTTTTAATATTACTGTCCCAGTAGGCCCAGTCCGGACTGTAATTATAATTTCTTGAATAGCTTAACTGTTCACCTTCAGTATTGATTAAAGGATTAGAACCCCAATTGACCCCATTGGGATTATGATTCGTTTCGGTATAACCAGCAGTTATTAAGGTCGAATCAGTCAGGTCAGCCTCAACCACGGCACCAATGCCATTTTTTTCGAGTTCATAGTGATCCAGATAACTATCACCTGTCTGCTGATAGCCAAATACTCGGCCTCTGATTTTTCCATCCTGTGTCAGGGGAGAGGAAACATCTGCTTCATAACGTTGGGTATTCCATGAACCATAACTGGTATTAAACGCGGCCTGAAGTTCCTGAGTAGGGCGTTTTCTAATCATATTAATGGTAGCGCCCGGATCGCCAATACCATTATTTAAGGCATTTGCACCTTTAACGATCTCTATACGGTCAAATAAAAAGCTGTCTGGATTGTCATTATTGTAGTTATAGCCTTCAAGCGGAATCCCAACGCCGTCTACCAATACGTTTGAGATTTCAAAACCACGTGATAGATAGGAAGTTCGTTCGGTCTCCTGGTTACTTACAATGATCCCCGGTGAGTTGCGGAGTACATCACGGGTATTATCCAGTGCAAAGTCATCTAATTGTTGACGCGTCACTACATTCACTGTTTGTGGCGTTTCCTTAAGAGGAATATTTAGTTTAGAAGCTGTTGCAGAATTTTGAATAATATAGCTTTTAGTCTGTTCAGAGCTTTCTGTTGTTTGTGCTGCATCAGTGACTATCGTGATGGTAGGAAGTTGCTGACTATTTTCTGCAAAACTTTGCTGTGTCATCAATATGGCAAAACTGAGCAAAGATAGCTTGAAAGTTGGATGATTGGTATAAAACATTTTAATGGATGTAAATGATAATAATTATCGCTAATGTTATTGATTAGATATTTTTAAATCAATCTAAATACAATAGGAAATTTAAATTAAAAATTACTCATTGATAGAGGAATACTTTGCAGTTAAAGCAGATTAAAAGAAGAAGGGGTTAAGATTTTGCTTAAAATAAAAACGATTTATTTTAGTAAAATAATATGTAAATTATTGACTTCATATTAATTTTTTAAATTTATAAAGTATATTCGCTAAATTTTTTTCATGTAGAGAATGAGATTAATGCTCAAATATAAAAAGAAAAATGAAATAAAAAAAAGCCATCACATTGATGGCTTTTTATAAATGATATTGATCAATAAGTTTTATAAGGCAAGAACTTGCCAGACAATACGACATTGACACGGTCGCCATTCGGATTTTCTTCGCGTTGAATATCCATACTAAAATCAATCGCGCTCATAATACCGTCACCAAATTCTTCATGAATCAGTTCTTTAATGGTAGAACCATATACATTCACCACTTCATACCAACGATAAATTAAAGGATCGGTCGGTACGCTGGTTGGCAGGGAACCTTTATATGGCACGATCTGTAGCCATGCAACGGCTTCATCACTTAAGCCAAAAATCTGACCAATCTTTTCTGCTTGCTCTTTATTAAACGCCATCTGACCTAAACATGCAGCGGTTACCCATTCTTTAGAAAGACCAATCTCTTTGGCAACATCTGACCACTTAATTGACTTTAAAACTTTCGCTGAAATGATCATGTCAGTTACTTGTTGACGATGGGTAATCATAATCCTCTCCAAATTATTCTCAAATGAATGTATGCAGAACGCATAATGCAGATATCATGCCAACAGCATTCTAGAGTTCATGCTAAATAGAAAATGAATATTTAAGTGATTGTTAATTATTTGTGGCATAGCTTTTGCTTCTATTCCGATATACATGGCAACGACGCCATTCACCATTACCTGTTCTAATATTCAAGGCAACGGCGCCTAAGGTCTTCAATGATCTTAGGCGTCTTTTTTTCGAAAAACAGGTCCGTATATTGAAAAAGAGGACGACAACATGGCATATCTTGCTCCTGCGGAGTTTGCAAAAAAAGTAGTAGATGCGGGTGAATCCAAGCTTCATATGGCAACCCGTGATGTTTTGATTCGTGCCTTTATGGCAGGTGCGATTTTGGCCTTGGCAGCCGTATTTGCAATTACGATTGCAGTGCAAACTGGTGTGCCACTGATTGGCGCATTACTGTTTCCTGTCGGCTTCTGCATGTTGTATTTATTGGGCTATGACTTGCTAACCGGGGTATTTGTATTAACACCGCTGGCATGGCTGGATAAACGTCCTGGCGTAACCTGGGCACGCATTTTAAAAAACTGGGGACTGGTATTTTTAGGTAACTTTACTGGGTGTTTAGTCGTTGCAGTACTGATGGCTGCTGTTTATACCATGGGCTTTGCGACTGATCCGAATCCAGTCGGTGAAAAGATTTCTCATATTGGTGAAGACCGTACCTTAGGTTATGCGGCTTATGGTTTCTCAGGTTGGATAACTATTTTTATTCGCGGCATGCTGTGTAACTGGATGGTGTCTTTAGGGGTGATTGGCGCAATGATGTCAACTACAGTGAGTGGCAAGTTCATCGCAATGTGGATGCCAGTGATGCTGTTCTTTGCCATGGGCTTTGAACATTCAGTGGTAAACATGTTCCTGTTCCCATTTGCCATGATGATGGGTGGTGACTTCTCGATTGCAGATTATTTCCTGTGGAATGAATTACCGGTTGCTTTAGGTAATCTGGTAGGGGGTTTAGCCTTAACAGGTCTGGCACTTTACACCACACACGTACGTACTGGCGCGAAAAAAGAATTCTAATAATGAATCATTTTTAAAGGGATCAATATGATCCCTTTTTGAGTTTTCAATATGAAAAAAACATTAAAAGTCGCTATTGGACAATATTCTACGGCTGGTATTAAAGATCAGAATCAGGATTTTTATGGCATCTTTTTACCAGAAGGTCATGTACTGAAGCAAAAAGGTATAGCTTGTGCGATTGCCGACGGGATCGGCAGTAGCAATGTCAGTCACATTGCCGCAGAAACAGCCGTCAGCAGTTTTCTCTCAGATTATTATTCGACTTCGGATGCCTGGAGCACCCAGACTTCAGCAGCACGGGTGATTCGCGCCACAAATTCATGGTTATATGCACAAACTCAACAAAGTCAGGGACGTTTCGATAAAGATCGGGGCTATGTCTGTACCTTATCCGCACTGATTTTAAAGCAGCATCAGGCGCATATTTTTCACGTCGGTGATAGTCGTATTTATCGAATCCGAGATGGTGAAATTGAATTATTAACCCATGATCATCGCGTCTGTCTGTCTTCGACAGAACATTATCTCAGTCGTGCCTTAGGGGTGGATTATCGTATTGAAATTGATTATCAAAGCCTTGAACTAAAAGAAAAAGATGTCTTTCTACTCATGACTGATGGGGTTTATGAGTTTGTTACAGACCAACAATTATTAGATTTCACCTTAGCAGCAGATCACTTAAATCAGCTTGCCAAATTCCTGGTTGAACAGGCTTTAAAACAGGGCAGTGATGATAATTTAAGTCTTCAAGTGCTCCGTATTGAGCAGTTGCCTGAACCAGATCAGTTTTATATGCACCAGGATTATGTCTTTCCACCCCAGCTCAGCAAAGGTGAAGCATTTGAAGGCTATGCCATTGACAAAATCCTGCACCAAAATCACCGCAGTTGCCTGTATATTGAACGTGATCCTTTACGTTTCTGGCAAATCAGTTGTGCTGTATTAGGACTTTTACTTTTATTAAGTATTGCATGGCCATTTATTTAAGAAGGTTGGAGTGAATATAAGTAAAAAAAATAGACAGCGTTCTATGCTTTAGGCAACTTGCGTCACTAGTATATTTACGGCAATCAATCCACAACCAGAAACCACAAGAACTATATCATTACGATTTCAACCACCTTTTAAAATGGGAGAGATAAAAACAAAGGCTCTAGACTAGCAAAA
>NZ_JAALGV010000043.1:0-54878 GCF_011174875.1 Acinetobacter sp. GFQ9D191M | reverse complement strand
TTTCTTAACTGACTGGCATTAGCCTATAAGGGTGCTTTTTTTTATGCTTAATTCAAGATTCTTCATGAAAATCATAAACAACAATAAGGGATTAGAATATGAATAATGTAGTGAAAAACGGTTTCAAAAAAACCTGTCTGGCACTGGTATGTTCCATGTCATTATTCATGACTGCGTGTAATGACGATGACAATGATTCGTTCCGACCATAAGAAAGGGTATTTTTAAGTCAACAGTCTTATGATGAGGATACCTTGCCTGAAGCATCGGATATTCAAGTCATACGCTATAATATGCCAAACGTAAATGGTGAACGGGCTGAAGCGACAGCCATGGTATTTTATCCAAATACGCCTCAACCTCAAGACGGATGGAGGGTGGTGGTTTGGGAACATGGCACGGTGGGTAGCGGTGATTCTTGTGCACCAAGTAATAACCAGCTGAATAATAATTTTAGAGGATTGGCCAGCAGCTTGCTTGCACAGGGATATGTGATTGTTGCACCCGATTATGAAGGATTAGGTACTCGGGGGATCCATCCTTATTTAAATTTAAAAAGTGCGGCACAATCGGCTATCTATGCAGTAAGAGCCTTTAAAGAACAACAAGGAAATCGATTTAATGGTGCTTGGGTTTCAGTGGGACAATCCCAGGGAGGACACGCATCACTTGCAACAGCCCAGTTTGCCGATGAAGATCCAAATTATAAGGCGGCAGTTGCAGCAGCTCCGGCCTCAAGTCTGGGCTATATTATCAGTGAAGTAGCACCGCAAGCGCTTAGTGCTTTGGTTGAGGCTGGACAAGATAATGCTGCGAAAGCGGTCTATGCAGAATTATTGGCATATGCGGCTTATGTGGCTGTAGGGATTAAAGCTTATGAACCAGGCTTTAACTATCGCAATATATTTTCAAGCCGTGCAGCGATTGTGGCTGAAAAGGCAGAAGGTACGACTGGAGAAAATGGACTTTGTTTAGGGCCACTGATTACTGAATATATGCAAGATATTGATGATTATCTGGTGAATAATCCGGAAAAAACAGTCGTGGACTATCCGGGATTAGTAGAAAACTTCCAGAATAATTCGTCGGTTGAAAAGTTCCTTGAGAATAATCAGCCTGCAACTGAAAAAATTAATGTTCCTGTGATGATCATTCAAGGTACTGCAGATATGGCTGTTCCGTATCCAGTAACAAATACTTTACAACAGGGCTTGAAAGATATGGGAACCACAGTGAATTTTGTAGAGGTAGAGAATGCTTCACATACCGAGGCCATTGTACAAAGCAGAACCCAGCTGCTGACCTTTATTAATACCTATATGCCTTCAGGTATTTCTGTCAATCCTTAATCCTAAAAGGAGCTTCGGCTCCTTTTTATTCCTTGTGATGCTAGGCCTTGAGCAATCATTTAAGTTTGTTATAGTGGCTTAAGATTATAGGTTATCAGTATAGGCTCGTTATGTCGGAACAGACCAAACCCCGCAGTATCAAAAAACTGCTTATCTTTGGAACCTTGGCTTTGTGTGTTCCAATTTTTTTGGTGACCATGGCATTTTTAGCTGTTAATAGTGATGCAAAAAATCAGGAAAAATATAAACAGCAACAAGCTGACATGATTGCCCGGATTGAAGCACGCGAAGCGGCTGAAAAATCAAAGGTAGAGCAGGAGACTCAAGCAACTCAAGCTGCTTCCGAAGCTGAAACAAATTCCTCTCATTAAACTATTTATCTCAAATCTCTTTGAAGCTGTCGGATCGTTGGAATTTCAGTGTAGCGGATGACTGTGTAGCCGGCAGCAATCAGCATCGCATCGCGTTCTGCATCTTCCTGTTCCTTGCCAATATGGGTGGGGTCATCCAATTCTATAATCGCCACTACATTATATTCCCGGTCCATCACCACAAAATCGGTCACTTTACGGTTGAACTTGCTGCGCATTTTCATATTGTCATGTGTGATCAAAGCACTAAATGCGACCTGTGCCAGAATGTGATGATGCGGAAAAGCATCTTTCAGGCGAGTAAACATCTTGCTTTCGAAAGCTGTAATGACACGCTTGGGATAGAATTTCGTCTGGCGGGTAAACAGATGGGGGAAGAGCAGGCAAATTAAGGCAAAGCTTGCCAGACAGCCAATCACAAAGAATATAAACTGACTCAAATCAAATACGGATCATAAAAGAGAAAAGAATAAAAAAACCCACTTCGCAATGAGTGGGTTTTTCAGAATCTTGGCTCTCCCACCTGGGCTCGAACCAGGGACCTGCGGATTAACAGTCCGTCGCTCTACCGACTGAGCTATGGGAGAATAGATTGGCTCTCCAACCTGGGCTCGAACCAGGGACCTGCGGATTAACAGTCCGTCGCTCTACCGACTGAGCTATTGGAGAATCTGAAAGCGATTATAGAGAGATTTAAAAAGGGGTCAAGGCACTTTTATAAAAAAGCTGAAAAAACTGAATCAAGTGTTTTAAAAATAATCAAAAATGATTGTAGTTCAAAATGTTATGTTTATGTAACCTAGATTAAAGGTAGAGGGGAAGCGTGATTATTCTCTGCCATGGTTGCGAATCGCTAACACTACAAACAAGACACATATAGATATTTAATCCCAAAAAGACAGATATAAAAAAACCCACTTCATAATGAGTGGGTTTTTTCAGAATCTTGGCTCTCCCACCTGGGCTCGAACCAGGGACCTGCGGATTAACAGTCCGTCGCTCTACCGACTGAGCTATGGGAGAATAGATTGGCTCTCCAACCTGGGCTCGAACCAGGGACCTGCGGATTAACAGTCCGTCGCTCTACCGACTGAGCTATTGGAGAATCTGATGCGCATTTTAGGCAGGAAAACAAAGACCGTCAATCAATTCCTGTAAAGAAATGAATCATTTGCTTTTTTAATATGCACCTCAGGCCCAAAAATAAAAAAATCACCCATAAAGGGTGATTTTTTTAAGCTGGAAATAAAAAATTATTTCTCAACACCAGCAGGTTGACCTGCATATTTCGCATTTGCGTAGTCCCAGTTCACCAGGCTTTCTAGGAAAGTAGAGATGTATTTAGGACGAGCGTTACGGTAGTCGATGTAGTAAGCATGTTCCCAAACGTCGATTGTCAACACAGCAATTTTACCGTGCGCCATTGGAGTGTCAGCATTTGAAGTTTTAAGGATAGACAGGTTACCGTTTACTTCGTCAGCAACTAACCAAGCCCAACCTGAACCGAACTGAGTTGCAGCAGCAGTTGCGAACTCTTCAGCGAATTTTTCATAAGAACCGAAAGCTTCGTCAATTTTTGCAGCCAAAGCGTCAGTTGCTTTACCGCCACCGTTTTTAGTCAAGCAGTTCCAGTAGAATGTGTGGTTCCATACTTGCGCAGCGTTGTTAAATACACCTGCTTTAGATGAATCACCAGCAGTTGCTTTGATGATTTCTTCTAGAGTTTTGCCTTCAAGCTCAGTACCAGCGATCAGGTTGTTCAGGTTAACCACATAAGTATTGTGGTGTTTGTCGTGATGGTATTCTAAAGTTTCTTTGCTGATGTGTGGAGCAAGAGCGTCGTAGTCGTATGGTAATGGTGGTAAAGTAATGGTTGTCATGTTTTCAATTCCTTGCATTTTGCTGGGTTTTGACAATAAGTGGCGTTATTGTAATAGATTCTTAGGCAAAAATGGGCACTGTGTATAAATAACAATACAGAATAAAGCCTGAAAATTTAAAGATAAAGCCACCAATGTACTTGCCAATCGAAATTAAATCGGATTGTTTAATTCGAAATAACTATACTCAATATTAAATTGTTCTGAAATAGCTTTAGCCAGACGTTGTACACCATATTTTTCAGTGGCGTGGTGGCCGCAGGCATAATAATGCACATCCAGTTCCTGAGCATCATAAAAAGTACGTTCACTGACTTCGCCAGAAATATAAGCATCACAGTCTTGTGCCGCCGCTTTATGAATATAATCCTGCGCACCCCCAGTACAGAAACCGACTTTTTGAATCAGGCTTTTTTCGGCAGGTAAATGCAACGCATCATAGCCAAGTCTTTCTGATACATAGGCCTTGAATCCTTCTGGCGTCATGGCCTGTTTTAAATAACCAATATTCCCAATTGGACGGCGCTCACTCGGATCAAGCTGTTCTAGGTTTTCCAGTTCCAGCAGGTCTGCAATCGCAATATTATTTCCCAGAGTTGGATGGCTGTCTAAAGGCAGGTGATAGCCAACAAGCGAAATATCATTTTGGATCAGGCTTTTAATCCGTTTACCACGCATCCCGGTAATCGGGTAGGCTTCACCTTTCCAGAAATAACCATGATGTACCAGTAACAAATCAGCACCTTGTTCAATCGCAGCTTCGATCGCAGTTTGGGAGGCAGTAACCGCACATAAAATTTTATTGACTTCAGCGCGGCCTTCGATCTGTAAGCCATTCGGTGCATAGTCCTTAAATTCGGAAGATGCCAAAGTCTGATCGCACCAGCGGATAATATCGTTTAAATTCGCCATAAAATTCCTGTCAGTTGATGAACTTGCCAATTCTTATCTATATGTCCAATTGTAACTAAAGCAGCACAAATCTCTGTGGATTTTTTTGTGTTTAGTTATGTATTTGGCATTACAATAGGATACAAATTACTTAGTCATCAACGAATTAAAATATTTTAGAGGATAGCAAAGTGCGCCGCACCTTTACATGGTTACCTTGGGTGTTACTGATTTTAGTCATTATCGGTTTTTTGGGGTGGCAGCAGCTGCAGAAACCTAAATCACCGATTGCGCCGGATGGCGTAAAAATGCCTGCTGAAAAAGTAGAACCGTTGATTGATACTTCGCGTTCTGGAGGCGTTGTCTCCTATAGTGCTGCCGTGAAAGTCGCAGCACCTGCGGTGGTGAATATCTTTACCACACAAAAAGTAAAACAGCAGGCGCACCCTTTATTGACAGATCCAGTCTTCCGTGAATTTTTCGGTGATCAGTTACCAGACCAGTTTGGTCAAAGTCCAAATGAAAACAGTTTGGGTTCAGGGGTAATTGTACGTCCTGATGGTTATATCCTGACCAATAACCACGTGATTGCACAGGCAGACCAGATTGTAGTGGCTTTACATGATGGACGCCGTGCTGAAGCCAAGGTCGTGGGTACAGACCCGGATACGGATTTGGCTGTAATCAAAATCGAACTTGAACAATTACCAGTTCTGCCATTCAAGCTGAGTGGCAATGAAGTCGGTGATGTTGTTCTGGCAATTGGTAACCCGTTTGGTGTCGGTCAAACCGTGACTCAGGGGATTATTTCTGCAACAGGCCGTTCTGATCTGGGCATCAATACCTATGAAGACTTTATTCAGACAGATGCTGCGATTAACCCGGGCAACTCGGGTGGTGCATTGATTGATGTCGCCGGTAACCTGATTGGGGTCAATACAGCAATCTTCTCCCAAACAGGTGGCTCACTGGGGATTGGTTTTGCGATTCCAGCTAAAATCTGTCAACAGGTCATGAATGCAATCCTGAAAGATGGCCGTGTCGTTCGTGGCTGGCTGGGTATCAGTCTGTTGCCGACAGAACGTAATGATGTGCTGCAACCTAAGGAATCAGGTGTAGTGGTCGCTGAAGTGCTGGAAAATGGACCTGCAGCAAAAGCTGGCATCCAGCGTGGTGATAAAATCATCAAGGTGAATAATGAAGTGATTACTTCTGCCTCACATCTGATTAATTTTGTGGCTTTACAGGCACCAAACAGTACCGTTCAGATTGAAGTAGAGCGCGCTGGAAAAACCATGACACTGGATGTGGTGATTAGTGAACGTAAAACGCAAAGTAGTTCTTCACAATATATTCCTTTACCAGGCCAGTAATTTTTTTCTTAAGAAAAATCCCTCCATGTGAGGGATTTTTTATGCACGATTTATTTAATTAGATACAAAACGAAAATATTTTATGTGAATTAAATCATTTAACTTCATTGAATAAAAATCAAAAAGAGTAAAGAAAAATGAGTTTTATGACTGCAGATCAGGCCAAAATTTTATCGAACGTGGCTAATTTAAATATTGAAATGTACAAGTCACGTTTGGCTCAACTGATTGAAGACAATGCCCGACTAGGCAATACCGCTGTGCTAACGGTATTTCCCAAACATTTACCCTTGGAAGAAATTCGGGGTCTTTCGGCAGAGCTGACTGAGCTCGGTTATAACGTGCGTTTTGAGGTACAGGAATTTTATTATAGCTTTAATGTCTACTGGCTATAATTTTATTAATTGTTCAAGAATACTTCTATTCAGGCATATATCTTGCTGCATTCAACTCATAGTTAAAATATGAGAGTGATATGTCTTTATCTATTCATCTTGCAGCACAGGCAGATGCACCTTATGTGGTGCTTTCACCCGGACTGGGCGGGCATGCCAGTTTCTGGAATCCTCAAATTAGAGTTTTACAGCAGCATTTTCATGTAGTCACTTATGATCAGGAAGGCTGTCATTCAGATTCTGAACTCTTGCCCATGCCTTATTCGATCGACCATATGGCCTGCCAGATTCTGGATTTATTGATCAATGATGGTATTCGAGAGTTTCATTTTATCGGGCATGCATTGGGCGGACATATCGGCATGCAACTAGCGACCTATCAGGCTGAAAGAAAGTTTAAGCTGCTCAGTCTGACCATGTTAAATGCTTGGGGAGAGCTGGATGCTCATACTCAGAAATGTTTCGAGGCACGAACTTCCTTATTGGTGAATAGCGGGGCAGAGGCTTATGTGAAAGCACAGGCTTTATTTCTTTATCCGCCGTACTGGATCTCAACCCATATTGATCAGTTAACCGAAGCAGAAAATAAGCAGTTATTAGACTTTTCACCGATCCAAAATGTTCTGGCACGCCTACAAGCCGTGCAGGCTTTTAAACTAAACGAAGAGCATCAGCAAGCATTAAAAGATGTTCCTATACATCTGATTGCCAATCAGGATGATTTTCTGGTGCCTTATCAACGGTCACAGCAATTACAACAATGCTTGCCGCATAGTCATCTCAGTTTGCTTGATACAGGTGCACATGCTTCCACCGTGACCGAGACAGATCAGGTGAATCAACTGATCCTTTCATTCCTGATTTCCCCTTAGTCTGCAGTTTTTAAAAAGCCAGACCTCGTGTCTGGTTTTTTATTTTTTCTAATCAATCATTTTGTAGCGTTAGTATGGTTTTTACTTCGAATTGATGCATGAACTGCAAATGCACAAATTGCTACGAGTGCACTTGAATGAAACAGTATGTGCAAAATTGACTCATAGGTAAAAATGAATATTTTACTAAAAATTCAAAAAATAAAATATTAAGTAATTAATAATTATAAATTAAATATAGTTGGCACACGCTTTGCAATGTTTATCTTGTAAATAAAATTCCCGAAGTGGAATCAGAATTTTGAATAAGTGTTAAAAATAATGAGGTGTAAAAATGAAAATAGGTGTCTTCTGTCCAATCGGAAATAATGGCTGGTTACTCTCTGAAAATGCACCGCAGTACATGCCGACTTTTGAGTTAAACAAACAAATCGTACAGCGCGCTGAGCACTATGGTTTCGATTTCGCACTCTCCATGATCAAGCTGCGTGGCTTTGGCGGCAAGACTGAATTCTGGGAACATAACCTGGAAACTTTCACCCTGATGGCAGGTCTTGCAGCCGTCACCAGCAAAATTAAAATTTTCGCAACTGCTGCAACACTAGTAATGCCACCAGCAATTGTTGCGCGTATGGCATCGACGATTGATTCGATTTCGAATGGCCGTTTCGGTCTGAATGTGGTGACCGGCTGGCAGCCACCTGAATATACCCAAATGGGCATGTGGCCAGGTAATGACTATTTTGGCAAACGCTATGAATATCTGTCTGAGTATGTACAGATTCTGCGTGAACTTTGGGCGACTGGTAAATCAGACTTTAAAGGCGAACATTTCCAGATGGAAGACTGCCATGTCAGCCCACGTCCACAAGCGGATATGAAAATTATCTGTGCCGGTCAATCCGATGCAGGTCTGGAATTTTCTGCGCAATATGCCGATTACAACTTTGTATTTGGTAAAGGGCTAAATACACCAAAGGCTTATGCAGAAATTAATGATCGCTTAAAAGAAAAAACGGATGTGACGGGTCGTGATGTACAGACTTATGTGCTGTTTATGGTGATCGCAGCTGAGACCGATGAGGAGGCTCAAGCAAAATGGCAGCACTATAACGATGGCGCAGATATGGAAGCGATTAACTGGTTGATGAATCAGGGCGGTAAAGATACTACTTCCGGTGCAGATACCAATATCCGTCAAATGGCTTCGAGTGTATCTCCAGTGAATATCAATATGGGTACGCTGGTGGGTTCTTATGAAAATGTGGCACGAATGTTGGATGAAATTGGCGAGATCAAGGGTACCGAAGGTGTGCTACTGACTTTTGATGATTTTATTCAAGGGGTTGAAGATTTCGGTCAGAAAATCCAGCCATTAATGAAATGCCGTGACCATATTGTCATTGAAGATGCAGCATCAGTTCTGGAGAAAAGCGCATGAGTAAATCAGTCGTAACAGCCGGTTTTACTGAAAAACTCGGCACAGGAAAAACCCTTAAAGCTGAACCCGAAGCGATCTGTCTTGCACCAGAGCAAACAGCCTTGATTGTGATTGATATGCAGAATGCTTATACCTCGCAAGGCGGCTATCTGGATCTGGCGGGCTTTGATGTCTCAAAGACCAAGCCAGTAGTGGAAAATATTAAAAAGGCTGTTGATGCTGCACATGCAGCTGGTATTCAGGTGATTTATTTCAAAAATGGCTGGGATGCGGAATATAAGGAAGCGGGCGGTACGGATTCTCCGAATTTCCATAAATCCAATGCCTTAAAAACCATGCGTAAACGTCCTGAATTACAGGGGAAATTGCTGGCTAAAGGCGGTTGGGATTTTGAGCTGATTGATGAGTTAAAGCCACTGCCACAAGACCTGGTGATCGAAAAGCCACGTTATAGCGGTTTCTTTAATACCGCGCTGGACAGCATGTTACGTGTGCGTGGTATTCGTAATCTGGTCTTTGTCGGGATTGCCACCAACGTTTGTGTGGAATCGACGCTACGTGATGGCTTCTTCCTAGAGTATTTCGGTGTCGCACTTGCTGATGCCTGCCATCAGGCAGGTCCAGTCGAAGCGCATGAAGCCAGTCTGTATAACATCAAAACCTTCTTTGGCTGGGTGTCAGATACTGCAAATTTTGTCGAGACCTTTCAAAAAGAAAGTGAGTCACTAAAAGAAACTAAATTAGCTGTAAGTGCATAAAGAATTAAAGATCAGGATTAAGGAAAAAATAGTATGCCTAAAGAAATTATTATTCCAGCAGGAACATCGAAACTATTAGCACCGTATGTACCGGCAACCAAGGCAGACAATATTGTGTATGTATCCGGTACATTGGCTTTTGACGAAAATAATAATGTGGTGCATGTCGGTGATGCCGCAGCACAGACCCGTCATATTCTGGAAACCATCAAGCGTGTGATTGAGGAAGCCGGTGGCAGCATGGATGACGTAACGTTTAACCATGTCTTTGTCAAAGACTGGGCAGATTATGCTGCGATTAATGCAGTTTATGCAGAGTATTTCCCGGGAGATAAGCCGGCACGGTATTGCGTACAGACAGGTTTGGTCAAACCTGATGCGCTGGTCGAAATTGCTTCGATTGCCCATATATAAGCCGATCCACCTGATTCAATCTCATTACTAGATGCCCCAGTGAATATTGACTTGGGGTCGGGAGAACAGCATGAATGCCAAACTATCTAAAATCATCATAGAGACAGTTGCAGAAAATAATGCATTAAATAAGGTTTTGGCGACTAACGCACCAGGTGACATCTTTACCCAGGTCGATCAGCAGATTTTCCGTCAGGGCATGTCCAATCTGGGTGCTGCGGTGAATGTGATTACCACGCAAGGCGATGCAGGAATGGCTGGATTTACGGCTTCGGCCGTATGTAGCGTGACGGATACACCACCAACGTTGCTGGTGTGCCTGAACCGTTCTGCGTCAGTCTATGAAACCTTTAAAAAGAATCAGGTGTTGTGTGTGAATACTCTGGCATCACATCAACAACATCTTTCCAATCTGTTTGGTGGAAAAACACCAATGGCAGAGCGTTTCAGTCAGGGGAACTGGAAAACTTTGGTGACCCAGTCACCTGTACTTGAGGATGCCTTAGTCAGTTTTGACTGCGAGGTGGTCCAATGTTTATCCGTAGGCAGTCATGACGTGCTGTTCTGTGAGGTGAAAGCCATGTGCCAGAGTCAAGGCAATGCGCTGATGTACTTCAACCGTTCTTACTGTGAGCCACACAAAATGTGCTAATTCAATTCAATCCTAATCAAGGAGGGGAAGCCGATGCAAGAAAAAGAAACGTGGTTTCCAAAATTTAAGTCTTACCAAGGCAATCTCGATACCACACCCGTGCAAACAGATGAATATCTGCCTGCTGGAAAAAGTATTATTCTCGGGTTACAGCATGTGTTTGCCATGTTTGGTGCAACCGTGCTGGCACCCTTACTAATGGGGTTTGATCCCAATCTCACGATTTTCATTACCGGGATTGGCACCATTTTATTTTTCCTGATCACGGGCGGCCGATTGCCAAGTTATCTGGGATCCAGCTTTGCCTTTATTGGTGCGGTAGTCGCAGTGACGGGTTATTCTGGGGTTGGAGCGAATCCTAATATCGGACTGGCCCTTGGCGGCACCATTGCTTGCGGTATTGTCTATGCCTTGATTGGGCTGCTGGTGATGAAAACCGGTACCAACTGGATTGAAAAACTGATGCCACCTGTAGTGACAGGCGTGATCGTGATGATCATCGGTTTGAACCTGGCTCCAGTCGCGATTAAAAGCGTTTCAGCGAACCAGTTTGATTCCTGGATGGCATTAATCACGATTATCTGTATCAGTGTGATTGCTGTGTTTACCCGAGGAATGGTACGCCGTCTGCTGCTGTTATTAGGCTTATTATCTTCCTACCTGATTTATTTCCTTTTCACGAATGTGATGGGCTTCGGACCTGCGATTGATTTTACCAAGGTCAGTGAAGCAGCATGGTTTGGTTTGCCAAATTTCCAGAGTCCGGTCTTTGAAATGAATGCCATGCTGATGATTGCACCAGTGGCGATTATTTTAGTGGCAGAAAATCTGGGGCACTTTAAGGCAGTCTCTGCTATGACCGATAAAAACCTGTCTCCATACATGGGTCGTGGTTTCTTTGCTGATGGTGTTTGTACTTCATTGTCAGCTTCTGTCGGTGGTACAGGCATGACCACTTATGCCGAAAATATCGGTGTAATGGCAGTCACCAAAGTTTATGCAACGACTGTATTTGTCTTTGCTGGTATCTTCGCTATTTTGCTCGGACTTTCACCTAAATTCGGTGCAGTGATCAGTACCATTCCAGTGGCCTTGTTGGGTGGTGCATCGATTGTCGTATTTGGTCTGATTACTGTGGCTGGTGCGAAAATCTGGGTAGATAACCGTGTTGATTTCACCAAGAACAGTACGCTGATTATTGGTGCAGTCTGTCTGATCATGGGCACAGGCAACTATAGCTTGCAGATTGGTGGTTTTGATCTGGGTGGTATTGGTACCGCAACTTTAGCTGCAATTCTATTGAATCTATTCCTGAACCGTGGTGAAGATAAAGAATTGCCAGCATCTGAACCAACTAAAACCGTAACTGAAGTTGAGGCTAAGCCAGTCGCTTAAAATGAGGAGCATTTTTTGAGTCATACAATTGCATTTTTAGGACTCGGGGCAATGGGCTGGCATATGGCCTCCCATCTGCCAAAACTTGGACATCAGGTTTGGGTCTGGAATCGAACTGAACAGAAAGCTATAGCGCATGCTGAAACTTTTGCAACACAGGCGGTGAGTATTGAGCAGGCAGTTCAGGCAGATTTTATCTTTTCCTGTTTGCCGACCAGTCAGGATGTGGAAGCATTAATTGCAGCCTATCCACCCAAACAAGGTGCAATCTGGATTGACTGTACCAGTGGGGTGCCAGAATCTGCAGAGAAACTGGCGAAGTTATTGGAACAACAAGGGTGTTTTTATCTGGATGCACCGGTTTCTGGCCAAACCATTGGAGCGGAACGCGGTACTTTAACTGTTATGGTCGGAGGCAATGAACAAGCCTTTGAACAAGCCAAACCGATTATTGAAGCCTTTGCTGGTCTGATTGAATATGTGGGAGAAAGTGGTTCTGGTTTTGCGGTAAAAGCCGTGAATAATACCCTAATGGCGACTCACTTGTGGGCCCTGGCTGAAGGGCTGACTGTACTGAAAGGACAGGGAGTTGATTTAAGCAGTGCACTAAACTGTATTAATCATTCTAGCGGTAAAAGCAGCATGTCGGAAAATATCATGGCGCAGCGTGTACTGAGCCGTGAGTTTCACAAGACCTTTGCGCTGGATTTATTGCAGAAAGATATTGGTATTGCCTTGGAACTGGTGCAGCAACAGCAACTGGATTTAACGGTGATGTCTTTGGTTCAGCAGGAGTTTCAGCAGATTTCCAAGCCACAGGCCAGCCAGCTGGATTTCTCCGCGGCGGTGCAAGGCTTGGAGCAACGTACTCAAATTGAATTAAGAGGATAATCTTTTCAAACAATATTAAAGACAGTGTTAAAGACGTTATAGCTATAGATATATCAGTTTAAAATTTAAAAAGCCGGGAATTTTAATTCCCGGCTTTATTATTGATAAGCCAGTTAAATAGCCTAGGCAGTTCTTAATTCTGCTGATTTGTCTGATATTCCTGAATCACTTCAAGCGCTGCACGGAAGGCTTCCTGAGTAGCAGGGGCACCGCAGTAAGGCAGGCTATGGAGTAGCACTTCCTGAATTTCTTCTACTGTTGCCCCATTATTCAAAGCGCCACGAACATGGCCTTTCAATTCAGTCGGGCTTTTTTGCGCAGTCAGAAAAGCAATGGTAATTAAAGAACGGTATTTACGTGGTAAAACCCCTTCACGTTGCCAGGTCGAACCCCAAGCATGTTCATTAATCCAGTCCTGTAAAGGTTGGGTAAAAGGAACTGTATTGTCTTGAGCGCGCTTTACAAAGCTTGCACCCATCACTTCAGTACGGACTTTCAAGCCATTTTCATAATCTTGTTGTGACATCATTGACCCTCAATTTTATTATGGGTCCTAGCTTAACGTTTTATGCCGTAAATACCATCGTGCAATAGTCGTAAAAAAGTGGCTGAATAGCCACTTGAGATATCCAAAGTGAAGTCAAGAAATAACCTCACTTTGGAAAGCAAGATCCGATTTAGATAAGAGATCTATCAAGGACTGGTTGAATGTGAAGGTGCACTTTGAACTGAAGTATCGGTACCTGTTGCATCTGCTTTTGAAATATGAGGATTTTCCAGCTCCAATACTTCCTGTAAATGCAGATCGAAGACATCGGTCAACATACTGTCATAACGACGCGCATTATAGTGCAGTAACTTATTCGCTTCTTCTTCATTAATAAAGCCTTGTTCATGCGCATCAGCCACATGATCAGCAAAACTGAGTCCTTTAAATTGACCTTTGTTTTCGGCTTTCTTAAAGCGATCCCAAAGCTGCTCAATTTCCAGTAACATGGTGAAGGTTGATTCCATACGACCATTCACATCATCTTCCGCTGTGCTATAGAAAACATGCTTTTTCAGTACCTTCCGGAAAGTGTTATCTTCCATCATGACATTTGCGACTTCCTGTTTAAGTCGGTCAGATGGTTTCGCGACAGGGCGGCCAAATGGGAAACAGATGAGTTTGACCATGCCAGCAGCAACCCCGACCGGGAAATTGGCAAACAGGTCATAAAATGCTTCCTGAGCTGTATATAAAGATTTCTCAATTGCCAATTGTGCATGCAGACGTTCAGCTTCGGTTTTTTTGCTATGTTCAAAGAATTTCAGGATTGCCGTCGCAATGAACAGATGGGCATGGATATCAGCCAGACGGCCAGAAAGCATTTCCTTGCGTTTAATATCACCGGCAAGTAAACCCAGACACATATCTGCAGTCAGGGCAAAGTTAGCACTGAGCCGGTTAATAATCTTGTAATAAGGACGGGTAAAATCAACCGCACTTTGTGGCGCAGCACTTGAACCCCCGCTAAAAGCATAGGCAAAAGAGCGGGCAGTCCGGTTAAAGGTATAACCCAGATGTTTAAACAACATAGTATCGAATGGATTCAGAGCGGCTTTCGGGTCTTCAGCTTGCAGAAGCTGTAATTCTTCATACAGATAAGGATGGCAACGCATCGAACCTTGACCAAAGATCATTAATGAACGGCTCAGAATATTGGCGCCTTCAACTGTAATCGATACTGGAATGGCCTGATAGTTGAGAGCCAGGAAGTTACGAGGCCCCATCTGAATCGCACGACCACCCACGACATCCATACCATGGTTAACAATTTTACGCATGGTCTCCGTGGCGTAGTATTTGGCAATCGCGGTCATGACTGCCGGTTTACCACCTTGATTCAGACCACAAGTCACTAAATAGCGGAATGCTTCCAGCATATAGGCATCACTGGCAATTTCACTATTGGCTTCCTGAACCCCTTCAAATTTACCCACCGAAATCTTGAATTGCTGACGGATTCGCGAGAATGCGCTGACATTCAGATAAGTCATTTCAGCACTGGAGGTAGACAAAGCCGGTAGGGAGATACCACGACCAACCGCTAGACATTCCATCAGCATACGCCAGCCTTTACCGGCATTTTTCACGCCACCAATGATCCAGTCTAAAGGAATAAATACATCCTTACCTTCAACAGTACCATTCATAAAAGGTGAGCCAGGATTATGACGTGGACCGACTTTTACTCCTTCATGATTGGCCGGTAGCAAGGCACAAGTAATCCCATAATCCGTTTTATCACCGAGTAGATGATCGGGATCATACATTTTAAAAGCCAGTCCAACTACAGTGGCTATCGGTGCCAAAGTAATCCAGCGTTTGGAGAAATTCATTCTCAATCCCAAGACTTCCTGACCTTCAAACTGTCCATAACACACGACACCAGTATCTGGAATCGCACCGGCATCTGAACCGGCCTCAGGACTGGTCAGACCAAAACATGGGATTTCTTCACCTTTGGCCAGACCGGGTAAATAACGATCTTTCTGTTCATCAGTACCGTAATGCAGCAGTAGCTCACCCGGCCCGAGAGAGTTAGGCACCATACAGCTCACAGCAGCAGTGAGAGAGCGTGAAGAAATTTTGCTCATCACCCGGCTTTGAGCAAAGGAACTAAAGGCACGACCGCCGTATTCTTTGGGAATAATTAGTCCCAAGAAACCATTATCCTTAATATATTGCCAGATATGTTCAGGCAGCATTTTCTTCTCATGAATTTCCCATTCATCCAGCATGCTACACAGCGTTTCGACTTCGTTATCCAAGAATGCCTGTTCCTCAATGGAAAGTTTTGGATAAGGATAGCTATTAAAGGTTTCCCAGTTCGGTGCACCCATAAAGAGTTCTTTTTCCCACCAGCTGGTACCAGAATCCAAAGCTTCACGTTCTGTCGGGCTAATGCTTGGCATGGCATCCGCTAAAGCCTTATAGGCTGGCCTGGAAATGAAAGATATACGCAAAGGTTCGATCATGACGACCAGACTGATCAGGATCAGGGGAATACCCAGAATCAGTGACCAAGGACTGATAAAGGCACAAACCACTGACATGACAATCAGGGTAATTGCACCAGGGGTACGGGAGAGTTGAAAAAAGAAAATCGCCCATAAACTGGCAATGAGAAGAAGTACGGCGAAAATAAATAGCATTGTTATATTTCTCCAGGGTCATACAATTGTGATGCTGCTGATCTCCCTAAGGTGTCTTCTTAAGACTTGATCAATTTTTTTTACATCGCTTAAGCAACTGGCAAATTCACAATTGTTCTTGTGAGAACGATCGTTATTAAATATTTCAACGATATATTGAAGTGTTTTATCTGTTTTTGAGATTGTTTGAAAAATGCGCAGTCTTCAAGTGAGAACACGCAAAGAAATGTGAAGATAAGTAATAACTTAATCTCTAAGAGAGGGTAGGTGAAATAATTAAAAAGTGAACAAATATAAATTTAGTTAGGCATAAAAAAGCCCTCTACTTGAGAGGGCTTTGATCTAAGTCATTTTAAGCTTCAATCGCCTGTACAGCGATTTTTTTTGCAGGATCAACTTTACGGCGTACTTCCGGAACCGGTTCACCATAGTATTGACGATCTGCAAAGTAACTTGAACGTACCATCGGTGCTGACCAGATATTCTTAAAGCCAAGCTTACGGCCATGTTCTGCATAACGTTCGAATTCTTCTGGCGTTACAAAACGGTCGATTGGGGCATGCTGTTTAGATGGCTGTAGATACTGGCCAATCGTTACATAATCCACGTCATGCGCTTTCAGGTCGTCTAACAGAGCGAGAACTTCTTCTTCAGTTTCACCAATACCCACCATCAAACCACATTTGGTTGGAATTTCTGGGCAATAATCTTTAAACATTTTCAACAGATTTAAAGAGTGCTGATAATCAGAACCTGGACGCATGGCTTTATACAGACGTGGCACAGTTTCGATGTTGTGGTTAAACACGTCTGGTGGACATTCAGTCATGATGCGTAAAGCGATGTCCATACGACCACGGAAATCAGGTACCAGAATTTCCAGCAAAGTCTTTGGGCTCAAAGCACGGGCTTCTTTAATACAATCTACAAAATGCTGTGCACCACCATCCAGCAGGTCATCACGGTCAACTGAAGTGATGACTGCATATTTCAGACCCAGGTTGGCAATCGTTTCTGCCATATGACGCGGCTCGTCTGGATCGAGTGCATTTGGGCGACCATGTGCTACATCACAGAACGGACAGCGACGCGTACAAATATCACCCATAATCATAAAGGTTGCTGTACCCCCACCAAAACATTCAGGCAGGTTCGGACAGGCGGCTTCTTCACATACGGTATGCAGTTTTTGCTGACGAAGTGTAGTTTTAATACGCTGAACTTCCTCGGGAGCGGCCATTTTCACGCGGATCCAGTCCGGCTTACGTGGCGTTTCAACCGTAGGAACAACTTTTACAGGAATACGGGCGACCTTTTCTGCGCCGCGAAGTTTGATACCCTGTTCAGGTTTACGGTTTTCAGACATATATAACTTTTCCACTGTTTTGAAGGAGGGAGATAAATCAAAGTTAACACTTTTTTAATTATAACGAAACTCGGGTGAAATAGGGCGAAATGGATTATTCATTTAAAAAATGTTCTTATCACACAATATATGTAAGTTAAATACACCAAATTGGCAGCAATTACGTCATAATATAGCGTAGATTAAAGCAAAATTTTTTAATTTTAAGGAGCGTTGAATGCCACGTAAAAAAGAGGTCGTTAGTGGGACTTTCGTTAAGTACGATGCGGTAGTTCTAGGTTCAGGCCCTGCGGGCGAAGGCGCGGCAATGAAACTTGCCAAATCTGGTAAGCGTGTTGCAATTGTGGATATGCGTGAACAGCTGGGTGGTAACTGTACTCACGTAGGTACGATTCCAAGTAAGGCATTGCGTCAAACGGTATCCAGCATTATCCGTTATCAACGTGATCCAATGTTTCAAAAAGTAGGTGAATGGAAACAATTCACCATGAAACAAGTACTGCGCAATGCACATAAAGTGATTCAGCAGCAAGTGGATACTCACTCACGTTTTTATGACCGTAACAAGATTGATATCTATCATGGTCGTGCTTATATTCAAGACGAAAATACGATCTTTGTATTCACACCAGATGGCATAAAAGAAACCATTATGTTCCAGCAACTGGTGATTGCGACTGGTTCGCGTCCATATCGTCCAGAGATTCTGGATTTCAATCATCCACGTGTATTTGATTCAGACAAAATTCTGGATCTGGATTTCTCGATCCAAAAAATCATTATTTATGGTGCAGGTGTGATTGGCTGTGAATATGCATCGATCTTTATTGGTCTGGGACATAAGGTTGACCTGATTAATACCCAACCAAAACTGCTGAGCTATTTGGATGATGAAATCTCTGATGCGCTGTCTTATCACTTACGTGAACAGGGTGTATTGATCCGTCATAATGAACAGATCGACTTCCTTGAAACTTCTGATGATTATGTGGTTCTGCATACACAAAGCGGCAAGAAAATTAAGGCAGATGCGATTCTGTGGTGTAATGGCCGTTCGGGGAATACTGACGGTTTAGGCCTTGAAAATATTGGATTGAAACCAAACAGCCGCGGTCAATTAACCGTGAATGAGCAGTATCAGACTGAAGTCGAAAATATCTATGCTGCAGGTGACGTGATTGGCTGGCCATCATTGGCTTCTGCTGCCTATGACCAAGGTCGTTGCGCAGGTGCCAACATGAGCGGTGAACAAGACGTTGCACCGGTGACTGATATTCCGACTGGTATTTATACCATTCCGGAAATTTCTTCGATCGGTAAAACTGAGCAGCAGTTGACTGAAGAAAAAATCCCGTATGAAGTGGGTCAGGCTTCTTTCCGTCATCTGGCGCGTGCACAGATTACTGGTGATACGGTTGGTGAATTAAAAATCCTGTTCCACCGCGATACGCTGGAAGTTCTGGGTGTGCATTGCTTTGGTAATAATGCATCAGAGATTATCCATATTGGTCAGGCAGTCATGAACAGCCCGAACAATACGATCAAGTATTTTGTGGAAACTACATTCAACTATCCAACGATGGCAGAAGCTTATCGTGTGGCAACATTGAATGGTATGAACCGTTTATTCTAATTTGATTTATTCAGGTTAGATCAAAAACCCGCAAGTTCGATTTGCGGGTTTTTTATTTTATAGATTGAAAAAGTTCAATCTGGTCAGTAAGTCTAGTGATTAAGCTGCCATTTTGCGGCATTCTTCAGCACAGCGACGGCAAGCTTCGGCACATTGCTGGCAATGATCATCCTCATGATGGCCACATTCTTCTACACAATAATCGCAAGCTTTAGCACATAGCTCGCAAATCTCTTTGATAAATGGAGATTGCTTTTGTTGCATGCGGGCGCAGAGCTGACACAGATCAGCACAGTCCAGACAGCGCTGGATACATTCCCGCATCATTTCTAAATGTTCTTCTTTCAGGCAGGCACTGGCACAGTTAGTACAGGCCAGAGAGCAGGTCATACATGCGCGAACACAATCTGAAAACTGAATCTCGTTCATTTTCTTCTCCTTTTTGCAGCTATAGCAATGGCTTGTTTTTTTAATACGCTAAGCAGAAAAGGAAAAATACACTAGGCAGTTTGAGTGAGAAAAAGTAATCCGATTGCCGATTTTGTTAAAAGCTGTATTTTTAAAAAATTTAATTTAAAACCTCTATCCTGATATTCCCAAAATAGGATGACTAAAAATTTAAAAATAAAACCATTGAGGCGGTCATTCCTCAATGGCGGAAAATCTACATGATGAGTCGTTATTGTTGAAGGCTTAAATGACCTTTCTCTTTATTATATTTTTATGGTGATTAAAATGGACGACTACCTGCCAGGCTGATACGTTTTAATAAACGGCGCTGATCAGCAGGGAAAGGACGGCGTGAATGTAGAGTAACCTGATTGTCCCAGAATACGATATCGCCTGCTTCCCAATTGTGCTCATAAGCGAATTCAGGTTTTAAGACATGCTCACGTAATTTTGCAATCAGTTCACTACCTGCCTGATCGTCATAATTCACTAATTCAACTTCAGTATGGGTATTTAACCAAAGTGCTTTACGGCCAGATTCAGGATGGGTGCGTACCAGTGGGTGCGGATAGGCATGACCTAAAATTGGCTGATCTTTAAAGCGATATTTTGGTATATTTCCCGCATACGTATTACCACCTTTATTGCTCTGGAAGCGTACAAATGGATTATAGGTAATGAGTTGTAACTGATCGATTTGTGCTTTGGTTTCTTCATCTAATGCTTCATAAGCCTTGATGGTATTAATCCAGGACGTCTGGCCACCGTCTTTTGGCAGTTCAATGGCATAAAGTAAAGAGCCAAAAGATGGTAGCGGTGTCCACTGGTGATCGGCATGCGGGGCAAGTTCACCATGGCCGGTGTAATCCCCTTGACCGACTGCATTGGAAACTGGTACGACATCAGGTGGAGTGCCGGTATCTGTTTTAGAAGCCAGTACTGGCGTGTCAGCATCTGGACGGAAGATTGAACCGAAATAGGTGGCAAATGCCAGATACTGTAGATCATCCAGACTTTGATTTTTAAAGATCAGGATCAAATGTTCAGCCAGAGCCTGCTTCAGACGCAGGATGGTTTCGCCAGATTGGGCTTTGCGGGCATCGAGGCCATAAACCACTGCGCCTAGGGCTTGATCTGCCTGCGGGACAATTTTGATTTCATCAGTATTCTGGAACTGATCTTGCTGATGCCAGCGTGGTGCATCGTGAATGGCTTGTGAAAGTTGGGTCAAACTTGTCATTGGAAAGTCTCTGAATTTTCTTGTTGCAGAAAATCTAAAAAAATCCAGAGCAAAAATAAAATCAAAAGAATTTCTAAACTTATGAAAAACTTAATAAAAATATCTAAATGATTGATTTGTTATCTTTTAATTAAAATGGCAAAACAAAGTCCTAAAGCTGCTGAAAAATGTCAAATAATTGACAATTAATGTGCACAAAACGCCTGATTAAAGTACTCAAACAGTTCTGGAGTCTGGCTCCAGAGCCATAAAGAAATAGAGAGGAGAAGTACCATCGCTACCGCAATGGAAAGCTTGAGCAGAAAGGTCGAATCAGTCATGTACGATTTGCTCCTCATTTACCCATAAGTGCACCAGTACGCCAAAAATACTTAAGGCAATCGACAACATCCATACCGCATTATAGTTACCACTCATGTCATGGTTTACACCACCGAGCCAGCCGCCAAAGAATGAACCGACCTGATGGGTAAAGAATACAATCCCGCTGAGCATAGTTAGATATTTCACGCCAAACATATTGGCAACAATACCGTTGGTCAGTGGTACGGTGGAAAGCCATAATAATCCCATGATGACACCAAACGCATAGACCGTCCAGGTGCTTAAAGGCAGCATCAAAAAGGCGATAATCGCAATCCCGCGCAGACCGTATAAGCCCATTAGCAGACGTGGTTTGGAATACTTTCCACCGAGCCAGCCAGCCGTATAGGTACCGACAACATTAAACAGGCCCACCAGCGCCAGGAAAATGGTGCCAGTTGTAGCATTGAATCCATGATCAATCAGATAACCCGGCAGGTGAATCCCGATAAAGACCACCTGAAAGCCACAGACAAAAAAGCCCATCGCCAGAAACCAGAACGGCTTATGGTTTTTGACTATCACTAAAATCTGTTTAAAGCTGAGAGATACCTTATTCGGCGTAGATACAGTATTTGGATCGACATACATCGGGGCTTTTAGCATCCAGGCCAAAGGTACAATCAAAGCGATTAAAATTGCGCTGACGACAAGTGCTGCTGACCAGCCGACATTCTGTAAAAGTAATAGCGTTGAAGGCAGCATAATAAACTGGCCGAAGGAGCCTGCTGCACTGGCAATCCCCATTGCCAGACTGCGTTTTTCAGGTGGTGCAGCTCGTCCAACCGCAGACAATAAAACCGGGAAAGAGGTGGCAGACAAGGCCAGACCTAAAATCAGTCCGACGCTGAGATTCAATAATAATCCGGTTGAACTGACAGCCATCAATAACAGGCCAAGCGCATATAAAGCACCGCCAATGGCAACGACAATCTTGCTGCCATATTTATCAGCGAAGGCACCAGTAATGGGCTGAACAGCACCCCAGATCAGGTTTTGCATGGCAATGGCTAAACTAAAGACATTATGACCCCAGCCAAATTCTTCACTCATTGGCACCAGATACAGGCCAAATGCATGACGAATCCCCAAAGATAAAGCCAGAATAATGGCAGCGCCAATCAGCATAAAAATCAGGGTTCTGGAAAATTGACTGTCAGCCATAAGTCATTCATGCATATAAAGTTGATAGGTATAGTATTCGATTCAACCTAGAGAGGCGATAAAATAAAAATTAATCAAACGATAAATTTTTTTTATAGCTGTATATAACGTCAGAAAACAGAACAACGGCCGTAGCCGTTGTTCTGAAGTATTCAGTTTTTTTAATGAAAGAATTAATTGATTAGAAACGCATCCCGAATCCGGCATAGGCCAGAATTGGATTAACTTCAATATCGGCTTTGGAGCGAATCAGTTCACCTAGATTTGCATCTGTTACCGTAATCGTGGTGTCATTTTTCAGATGAGCATAAGATACAGAACCTACCGCGAACCAGGTATCATTAAAGTCATAAGTGAAGCCGACAGTCGCGACAGGAGCAAAGGCATCAGACGCTTCCAGATCTACTGTAGGATTGGCATTGCTCGGTTTACCTTCCAGTGAAGCTCCGGCATTGCCTTCTTTGATATTGGCAATCATATGACCGGCTGCAATCAAATCCTGTTCAGTACGCGGGTTAATCTCCAATTCATTAAAGTAAGCGTACATTACCCCTAAGCCGACATAAGGGCGAAACTTATTAACTCCGGTTTTTCCAAAATGATATTGTAATTCAAAGGCAGGCGTCCAAGCACGTGCTGACGCTGCAGGACCATGAGCTTCTAAATCAGTAATAAAAATATCATTTTGCAGATCGATATTCAGGAATTCTAAAGGCAAACTACCGATTTGAGGTGTAGCGATCGCAGCGAAAGGAGCATAAATTTTTCCTTTGCCCTGTAAGTCCACTTTGGGTGGAATGCCGGCTTTCATTTCAAGTGATACGTGATCGGTAAAAAAGTAATTACTTAAAATCCCAAGGGTAGTGACATCATCTGCTTCCAGACCTGTGCCTGGATTATTCCACTCCTCCAACCCTTGAATTCGTGAACTACCGCTGAGTCCACTACCTAATTCACCACCGGTAAAAAAACCCAGAAATTCTAATGCTGCTGCAAGACCCTCTTGGTCAACATTAGAATTCAAGTTATTCAATACGGTATCGACTTGAATAGCACCATTTCTGGCAACTTCACCATTTTTTACAGCAGTATTAACTTGAAAGGGCTGAGCTTTTCCTTGTGGCATGACATGCAGTGCACCGACTGAAACGGAAAATCGTTTAAAGCCATCGCCATCCTGTAGGCTGAAATATGGGGATTCTGCATGTGCAAGCAGGGGTAATGTGGCTAGACCTGCCATGCATACCATGATTGTCTTCATTGTTCAGAGGACTCCTTGTCCGTGCTAGTTATTTGTTTTTCTATTGAACAATTTAGTTAAATCTCACCAATTTACACAGTTACAGAATGAGTAGTGAAAAGTTAACAGAAAGTAAAAAATGCCAAAGTTTGTATAAATTGTATTAATAAAATATATATTTATGTAAAAATTATTATGAATAGTGAAGATAAATAGGATATTAATTTTTATAAAATTTTCAGTTTTATCGAAGTAATAGAATAATAAGTGGGTAACATTTTTCTCATTAATCTAAGTTTTAAATAATGATTTAAGCTTTCTATCCTGGACGTGATTTGTACAAGAAATCAGGAAATTTTCTGCTTTAAACTCACTAGAAAAAGCTTGAATAAATTTAGCTAACCGATGGTACACAGCAGATAGAGTTTTTTTGTACAATAGCCGCATAAATTATTGAGTATTGCGCATGAGCTCCCAAAATTCTCCCAAGAAAAAGCCACTGGTTAATTTACCGTTTCCATTAAAACAGGCAGAACAATCTGCTTCAGATGAAGTTCTGGAAGATCTGCGACCTAAACCGCAGCGTTATGCTGATCGGACCTGGATGCCACCTCGTGGTACACGCCGTTCAATGGGCAAACGTTAATAAATAAAAAAGCCATGAAGTTCATGGCTTTTTTATGAGTAAAATTTGAGATTTTCTTAGCGAACTGTTTTACGCGCCTTATTTTCAGGTTTTGGCGGGGCAATCTCACGATCGCCTTTCCAGACATCAATAAAGTCTTTTTCATTGATATTATAAAGTTCCAGTAGCGCCAGAATCACAGCACCAAACAGCATGGAACCTTCAGAATTGTTCTGGAAATCAAAAATCTTGCCATTCAGGTTATGCAGAATATCTTCAATCTCGAATACACGATCACGACCATTGCTGTCAACCGGATAAATCTGAGTATTGAGCAGAATCTTGGCCAGACTCTTTTCATTATCGGTCAGTGCCAGAACATCAATCAGCTCATCTGTCGCCGGAGTAAAAATCACTGAATCCCGGAAGATGGTATGCAGGAATTGCGACGTAATTTTCGGAAGCGCTTTTTCTACAAAAGGCCGGAAAGATTGCGGAAAAATGACATTGTGGGAAATGCCTTTGAACATAGGAGCAATTTCTTCAACTTTATAGCCTGCAATGCCACAACCAACCGAAGTAATAAAATATTTAATTTTAGGATGGTTCTTGGTGTAAATCTTGAAGTCATCAATATAGTGCTGGATCTGTGAGAGAGGCATCTGTTGCAAATGCTCATTCATAGTCGGAATGGCATAACTTTGACCTGCCCAGCCACGACCAACCCCCATGACCGCCCCAAAATGCTCATAAGCTGTTCGAGCTGCGCCTCCGGCATGTTGTCCAGCCAAGTTGCTTCCGAAAACAAATACCGTATTTTCTGGCAGAGATTTAACAATACTTTCATCGTGATAATGGTAAGTCATGGCTTTTTTATTCGATGTCCTGATTAGCTTCATGTTGCCTTTGAACGCTATAAGGGTCAAGGTGAAATTGATCTTTATTACATCATCAGATAAGGCAGAACTTTATACAAAAATTTTGGCTAAATATTGAATAAGCCAGAATGAGGTAAGGAACCGAATCAAAACTTATACTGATTCAATTTTGATAGAAAAGTTTAGATCTATAACGACTTAAGACTACGAAAGCATAATATTTCACTGGATTTATTTTACTAAACAGAAACCTGGATAGGGATTGAGTAATTCAGTTTTACCCCCATAATAAATTGAGTCGATATCCGCAGTGAAATGATTAAAGCTATGAGTGATAAACAACCCTTTGAACTGGTGACCAATTATCAACCTGCTGGCGATCAGCCACAGGCCATTGAAAAGCTGGTCAAGGGTATAGAAAAAGGCTATCACGATCAGCTTTTGCTGGGGGTTACCGGTTCAGGTAAAACCTATACTATGGCCAATGTCATCGCCCGTACCCAGCGTCCGACTATTGTCATGGCTCATAACAAAACGCTGGCTGCACAGCTCTACGGCGAATTTAAAGCATTTTTCCCGAATAATGCGGTTGAATATTTCGTCAGTTATTATGATTACTATCAGCCAGAAGCCTATGTGCCATCTTCAGATACCTTTATCGAGAAAGATGCGGCAATTAATGATCACATTGACCAGATGCGTCTTTCGGCAACCCGTGCACTTTTAGAACGTCGCGACGCGATTATTGTCGCTTCTGTTTCTGCGATTTACGGTCTGGGTGATCCGAATGCCTATATGAGCATGTTGCTGCATGTGGTGGAAGGTGACCGGATTGGCCGTGATGATATTATCCGTCGTTTGCTCGAAATGCAGTATTCCCGTAATGAACTGGAATTCCTGCGCGGTACGTATCGTATTCGTGGTGAGATTATTGATATTTTCCCTGCCGAATCGGATCAGGATGCCATCCGGATTGAGCTGTTTGATGATGAAGTCGACTCCATTCGCTGGTTTGATCCTTTAACCGGGAAAATGATCCGTAAAGTGCCGCGTGTCACGATCTATCCTAAAAGTCACTATGTAACACCGAAAGACAATTTGGCTCGCGCGATTGAAACCATTCGAGATGAGTTAAAAGAACGTCTAGTCTTTTTCCGTGAAAATGACAAGTTGCTGGAAGCTCAGCGGATCGAGCAGCGTACCCGTTATGATCTGGAAATGATGCAGCAGCTCGGTTATACCAACGGTATCGAAAACTATTCACGTCATTTATCGGGTCGTCCGGCAGGCGAAGCACCGCCGACGCTTTTTGATTATGTACCCGATGATGCCTTGCTGATTATCGATGAATCGCACGTGACTGTTCCACAAATTGGAGCCATGTACAAAGGTGACCGTTCCCGTAAAGAAAATCTGGTGAATTACGGTTTCCGCTTGCCAAGTGCACTGGATAACCGTCCAATGAAATTTGAGGAATGGGAACGTATTGTACCGACGACCGTGTACGTCAGTGCCACACCTGCAAGATATGAACTGGAAAAATCTGAACAGGTGGTCGAGCAGGTGGTTCGTCCAACCGGTCTGATTGATCCGGAAATTGAAATCCGTCCAGTCTTGACGCAGGTCGATGATGTATTGTCTGAAATCAATATCCGTAAGGAAATGAATGAACGTGTGCTGGTAACGACATTGACCAAGCGCATGGCAGAAGACCTGACGTCTTATTTAAAAGAATACGGAATCAAGGTTGCCTATTTACACTCCGATATTGATACCGTAGAGCGTGTGAAAATCATTCATGAGCTGCGTACCGGTGTGCATGATGTTCTGGTCGGCATTAACCTGCTGCGTGAAGGTCTGGATATGCCAGAAGTTTCACTGGTTGCAATTCTGGATGCGGATAAAGAAGGTTTTCTGCGTTCAGAGCGTTCACTGATTCAGACTATTGGTCGTGCTGCGCGTAACTTGAAAGGTAAAGCGATTTTATATGCGGATCGCATCACCGATTCTATGCAAAAAGCCATTGATGAGACTGAACGCCGTCGTGCCAAGCAGATTCAGTTCAATGAAGAGCATGGTATTACACCACGTAGTGCAGTACGTCAGGTGATTAAGGAAATTGATACAGGCGAAGTGCTGGATGATGAAACTATTGAGCTGAAAGCTTCCGATCAGGCCCGTGCGATCAGTGCAGATGAACGCCATATCATGGCCGATCCAAAGATGTTCGCGAAGCATATCAATAAACTGGAAAAAGAAATGCTCAAGGCTTCAAAAGAACTACAGTTTGAGCAGGCTGCACGTATACGGGATGAAATTTTACGTTTAAAAGCGCAGATGTTAAGTTAGGTCTGTGTGTAAATTACAGACTTAAATTACGTAAAATCAATCACAAACCTAACATAATGCTACAAAGTATGTCTGCTGATGCCGCTATTGTAAGTACGAAATATTCATGTTGAAAATTTTGTCCTGAGCAAATAGGTATCGTATGACAACTAAAAATAATCTCCCTCATGCGGGGTTGAAACTTGCAAAAATTGCAGTGGGTGGTGCAGTTCTACTTGGACTCGGGGCTGCAACCATGGCTTATGCCAAGAACGATTCTTTACCCACTGTAGAGAAAGTTGAACTGGACCGCTATTTGGGCACCTGGTATGAAGTGGCTCGTAAACCACTTACATTCCAGAACAAGTGTGATCGTGACGTTACGGCGACGTATACATTAAATGAAAATGGTAACGTTAATGTAGATAACCGCTGTATCCAGAAAAATGGTCAGGTGACTCAATCAGTGGGTGAGGCATACATTCAGAATGCACCTTATAATACCAAGCTCAAAGTAAGTTTCTTGCCAGAGTTTATTCGCTGGTTGCCAGTGGGGCGTGGCGATTATTGGGTATTAAAACTGGATGATAATTATCAAACCGTACTGGTCGGTGAGCCTAAACGTAAATATATGTGGGTATTGTCACGTGATCCTCAACTGGATCAGAATGTGGTGAATGAATACCTACAATATGCGCAATCTGTGGGTTATGATTTGAGTGATGTGATTCATACCAAACAGACCCAACAGGCAAGAAAATAAAAGGCCAATCGGGTTATGTATAAAAACCATGCTTCGGCATGGTTTTTTAATGCTTCTCTTTTTTGAATTATATATTTTGCCTTGCTATCACCTTTGGTCAGATGAATCTTCAAGCTTTATTTTAGACTAATCGTTATAATACGCTGGAATGATCTTGGGTTTGAAGCATGTATAAAGGCATTGCATTATCGGTATTGGCATCAGTGGTATTTGGTGTTCTTTATATATTCACGCCATTGTTGCAGCCTTTAGACAGTGAACAAACCTTTGCCTGGCGAATGCTGGCGACCATTCCATTTTTGACTGCGTTCATGTGGTGGTCAGGTGACCTCAGCCATATCACTCAAATTTTAAAACGCATTCTCAAACAACCTGCTTTTCTGATCTGGTTGATCATCAGTTCCCTGTTATGTACGACACAGTTGTGGCTCTTTTTATGGGGACCAATTAATGGTCGCGGTTTACAGGTATCCCTGGGATATTTTCTGTTGCCGCTAGTTATGGTCCTAGTCGGATGTGTACTTTATAAGGAAAAATTGTCACGCTGGCAGATGGCAGCAGTCGCACTGGCCATATTAGGTGTAGGACATGAAATCTGGCGGATCGGTTTCATTGCCTGGGAAACGGTGTATGTGGCACTGGCATATCCGCTGTATTTCTTTATGCGCCGTAAATTTCAGACGGATCATTTAGGCGGTTTCTGGTGGGACATCTTCATCATTCTGCCTGTCGCGATTTATCTGGGCTTTATTCATAGCGATTCCATGCAATTAATTCTTAATGCACAGCATCTGATTTTTGCGGTATTGGGTCTAGGCTTTCTAAGTGCGTTAGGATTGGGAAGTTATATTCTGGCGAGCCGTTATTTGCCATTTGTTATTTTTGGGCTATTAAGTTATCTGGAACCAGTACTTTTGGCCTTTGCGTCTATGGCATTAGGGGAGCGGGTTGAAGCCGGCGAATGGCTGACTTATCTCCCGATCTGGCTGGCCGTCGTATTGTTGGTAATTGAAGGTATTTTGCATTTACGTCAGCAAAAGCTGAAACAACGCGAACTTATGCAAAAAGTCGAGAAGCTAGAACAATATAAAGAAAAATGATTTTATAAAATATTAAATTCCAGATCGTGCAGCTTTAATTAGACAATATTTGTAGATTGTCAGTCTAGATAATGTAAAATCCGAGACATTCATCACAAAATAACAAGATATCACGATTTATTTGGGGAATTGTATGTCGGAAATCGCTATTCCATATCAGTTACGTGCACGCCTGTCACAGCTAGAGCCAAGTCTGGATCTAGAATGGCAACGTGAAATCAGAACAGTTCTGGCTGATGTATCTGCCGAGCTTAAAGAAAGTATCGATTTTCAGATTTTAAAACCAAAAAAAATTCTCTGGGATCGTGATGCCAATCAATATCGATACCAGGCTCAACATTCGGTCGAGTTGCTCAGTCAAAAGTTTTTAAATGACCGGATGCGTTATTATGCCAGCACCTTTGCCTTATCCTTGCAAAGCCTGAAAGGTTTAAATGACAGTTTGCAGATTGCGGATTATCTGGAAAATGCACTTGAGCAAATTGATAAAATCGAAGTCGATGAAAACTTTCAGATGCAGCGTGAAAAACTGGAACTGCGCCGAACCTTTTTGCTAAATGCTGCTGAAATTATCCGTGAACTGAAGTTGCAACCTTTAGAAGGGGTGCGCCAGCTGACTGAAGAGCATGTGAAATGCTTTATTACTGAAGTGTTTATTAAGCAGCAACTCCTTGGTTATTGGTACAAACCTCTATTAAAAAAACAAACCGTGGAAATGAAACATCCGCTGTTTCGCTATTTCCTGATCAAAGAACAAGAAATCCGTCATTTTGATATTGTCCGTACTTCGCAATTTTTATTCATTGTTGCGCCAGTGATGGATGTACAACAGAATCCATATTCTATTCGCCGTTTCCTGATTGAAGAAAAGGGTGCACTTGAAGATCAGGTTTACCTGAATGTTCTTGTCCTGGATTTGAAAGAGGATATGGATGAGGAAGTGGTCGAAACGCTGAAATCACAGATGCAGCGTATGGTGACCTTGCAAAGCCAGATTCATCTGGACGTGATTGATATTGTGCATGATCTGGAACAGCTTCTCAGAACAGAAGCTACTGCCTTTACTAGTTGAACCCATTCAGGTGGTAGAAAAAAATGCCGATGTGGTGGCACAGCGACATTTGAAAAACTTTGAGGAAATTCTGACTCGGGAATTGTTATTACCCATGCGTGATGCGATTCGTGATCATCTTTCTCATATTGAAGAATTTTCTTATCTATATTTGCACGTCCATAAAATCTTTTCTGAAATACTGGCCTATTACCGTGATTTCAAATCGCAGCCAGCGTTTATGTTTAACCAATATATCCAGAATTTTGAATATAAATTACTGGGATTTATTCGCCTGCTGGAAAAACGCAAAGGTGAAACCTTTATTCCGACCAACTCGCATGAGTGGCAGGTGATGCACCAGCGTTCCGGGCAGCCGGTCAAGGATATTCAGTCTACAATTGCAGATAATGTGCAGCAATATCGGGATTTGAAAAAATATATCAATACGCTGCATCGTCAAAAGAGAGAGCATGAGAAGAAGTCAATTTTCAAGAAACTATGGACTAAGGACACTTCAGATCAGGATATTGAAATCGCACTGAACAGATTGCAGCAGTTAAAGCGCAGCATGTTCCTGGAAATTATTCAGGTTCCACGTACCTATGAAAACAGCAGTGTTTTTCTGGAATTTGAAAGTTTACAGAATCTACAGCAGGTCGAACGCCACTATGCTTTCCCATGTGGAGATAACGGTTTGACCCGCTTACCAATCCTGATTCATTTGCCAGAAACCTATGACGATTTTGATGTAGAAAACTTCAATGCATCCATGAGTCTGGACATGAATTTTTCAGCAGGAACCAAAGTGCAGCTTAATCAGGAAAATGCCATCAGCTATGAACTCTAGTTTTGGCTGAATAAACAACATTTAACAAAAATCTGGTTTTTATAGTTAATAGATGATTTTTCAAATTTTAAATGCAAAATCATCTGACTAATTACAATTATTTTCAAAATTTATAGTGAATATATCGGATTTTCGGCCAGAGTTAATCAGCTTTTGATTCAAACTTGCGGCCAATTCCATTACAATTATCGGGTTTTGAAATTTATGCTTAGATTTACAATTAATTAGAGGACGTATCTGTGAGCAAAGACACTATCGTTGCCCTCCATGCAGAGCACCAAGGTCGTTGGAAAAACCGTGAAGAACTTGCGGAACGTATGATTGCCCTAGTAGGTCAGTTATATCGTGAAAAAAATATCGTAGCTACAGTTTACGGTCGCTCTTTAATTAACCGTTCTGTAATCCAGATCCTTAAAGCGCATCGTCGTACTCGTGTACTGGACGTTGAGCTTTCTGTTGTAGACACTTTCCCAATTCTTGAAGCATTGGCAAAAGTAGAAAACATCGGTACTGCTGAAATTGATCTAGGCAAACTTGCTGTTGAATTCAAAGCAAAAGGTGGTGATGTTAACGCATTCGTTGCTGATGCTGTGAAATCACTTGAAGGCAATGCAACTTCTGTTGAAGGTAAAGACGTTGTACTTTACGGTTTCGGTCGTATCGGTCGTATCCTTGCCCGTTTGATGATCAGCCAGTCAGGTCTAGGCCGTGGCTTGAACCTGAAAGCAATCGTAGTTCGTAAATCATCTGACGGTGACCTTGAAAAACGTGCGTCTTTATTGCGTCGTGACTCAATCCACGGTCCATTCGCGGGTACGATTTCTGTAGATGAAGAAAACGAAGCAATTATTGCAAACGGTCAGTTCATCAAAGTGATCTATGCATCTAATCCATCTGAAGTGGATTACACTGCATACGGTATCGAAAATGCATTAGTGATCGACAACACTGGTAAATGGCGTGATGCTGAAGGTCTTGCTCAACACCTGAAATGCCCAGGCGCTGCTCGCGTAATTCTGACTGCACCTGGTAAAGGTGACATGAAGAACGTTGTATTTGGTGTGAACCAGGCTGACATCCTTGATGAAGATCAAATCATCTCTGCTGCAAGCTGTACAACCAATGCGATCACTCCAACATTGAAAGTGTTAAACGACAAATACACAGTGATCAATGGTCACGTTGAAACAGTTCACTCGTTCACAAACGACCAGAACCTGATCGACAACTACCATAAAGCTGACCGTCGTGGCCGTGCTGCAACATTAAACATGGTTATCACTGAGACTGGTGCTGCTAAAGCAGTTGCGAAAGCACTTCCTGCGCTGAAAGGCAAGTTGACTGGTAACTCTGTACGTGTTCCTACACCAAACGTATCTCTTGCGATCCTGAACCTGACTTTAGATAAAGAAGTTGATCGTGATGAAGTGAATGAATACATTCGCCAAATCTCAATCAATTCTAACCTTCAAGGTCAAATCGGTTATACAAACTCTACTGAAGTTGTATCTTCTGACTTTATCGGTTCTCGTACTGCAGGTGTATTCGACGCTCAAGCGACAATCACTTCAGGCAATCGTTTAACTTGCTACGTTTGGTATGATAACGAAGTGGGTTATAGCTGCCAGGTACTTCGCATTGCTGAACAAATGGGCGGCGTAAGCTATCCAAAAGTTCCTGCTGAAACAAATGCATAATTTGTAGAAGTGATCTAAAAAAGAGCCTCTTTTGAGGCTCTTTTTTATTGTGGAAGATAAAGGTGGCAAATCAGCTTTATAAAACTATTGCATTAATTGATGGAAAATTCACCTTGATGTGCCTATTTGAATCTGTTAGCTTACAAATGGTAAGTACATTAAAAATAGTAAGTAAGAACTAAAAATTGTGATCAAGAAAGGAACTCTTCAATGACCAAATATGCAATCAGTCCATTACTGGGACAGGTGCTATCGAATGAATGTCTATCCCGTGAAATACTGGAACATCTCACCAATAAATGGTCAGTGCTGGTATTGCGCTGTTTAAGTGAGGGTGTACATCGCTTTAGTGAGCTGAAGAAGCGAATTGAAGGGGTCAGTGAAAAAATGCTGGCGCAAACCTTAAAAATGCTGGAGCAAGATGGTTTTATTTTAAGAACGGTTTATCCCGTTGTGCCGCCCAAAGTTGAATATCAATTGACCATTACCGGTTCGCAAGCAGCAGAAAAAATAAACTATTTGATTGGCTGGGTAGAGCGGAGTTTGCCAGAGATTTTGGAAAATAAAGAGCGTGTTACTAAATAAAAATTAAATTGCTTTTGGGGAAGCAATAAATGGATAAGTCAGAAAATCTAGTTGCTCGATTATTGGCAGTGTACGCAATTATCCTAACTTTATGCATCGCTATTTATGCGATCTTTCAGCTTTTAGAAGTTGATCTCACTTTAGCGACTAATCTTTTGCTTTGGTCAGCTTCAATCCTTGCTCCAATAGCAGTATTGATGACTTATACGAGTTGGAGAAAACAAAAAGGTAGTGAGGTTATAGCAGAACAAGCTAAATAGCTTGCAATTTTAACGATTGAAATAGAAGGAATAAATAATAAAATTTTAACAGGATTTTGGGTCAAAAATATAGATTTTAAGAAAGCTAAAAATCTTGTAGATGAGTTCTATAGCTTAAGAATAAATATACTAAGTTCATTCAAGTTTTTAAAAGAAGCAACTAAAGATCAGGCATTAGAAAAAAAGATCCAGCTGTTTGAACAGAAAACTTTAGGGTTATATTCACACTATTCAGGTCTTGTTAAGTCGGAGAATATTACAAATATTTATTCCCATATACCCATGCTGAAAAGGGAGTTAGGAGATATTTTTGTTGATTTACGCGAAGAGCTAATGAAATATGCGCTTTATGAAAATAATATAAAGAAACCTCTTAGTTTACTCATGGTTTTCTGAATATCTGTTGATCAGTTAAAGCAATTCAATTGAAAAAAGTAAAACTATAAAAATAAAGATGCTTAAACTATAAGAAGAATTACCGCAATTCTGAAATAAGTGAAAACATTTTTATAATTCTTATTTTGTATAAGTTCCTCACAATAATTTCTTGATAAATCGTCAATCTGTATCAGCTTTTTGCTTGAATAATATAAAATAATCTTAAATTGGGTCTTCTTCATGGAAAGCCCAATAAATATAGTCGAGAAATGCTTTAAAATATGGCAGAATAGGCGGTTTTTAAAGTTTTTTAGAGGATTGGCATTATGCGCTTTGTTGATGAAGCAGTCATTACCGTAGAGGCTGGCGACGGTGGCAATGGCGTAGCCAGTTTTCGCCGTGAAAAGTTCGTACCATTTGGTGGTCCAGATGGTGGTGATGGTGGTCGTGGCGGCAGCATTTATATTCAGGCTGACGACGACACGAGTACCCTTGTAGATTATCGTTATACCCGTAAATTTCGCGCTGAACGTGGTAAAAACGGTGCTGGCGCAAACTGTGCTGGTCGTGGTGGCGAATCAGTTATTTTAAAAGTTCCTGTGGGAACAACCATTGTAGATAGTGAATCTGGCGACATTATTGGAGATCTGGTTGAAGACGGCCAGAAAGTATTAGTGGCACATGGCGGCCAAGGTGGTTTGGGTAATACCCACTTCAAATCATCAACCAACCGTTCTCCGCGTAAATGTACACATGGTACCAAAGGTGAATTCCGTGAAATCCGCCTTGAGCTGAAAGTACTGGCTGATGTTGGCTTGCTCGGCATGCCAAATGCAGGTAAATCAACCTTTATCCGTGCAGTCTCTGCAGCAAAACCAAAAGTTGCAGATTATCCGTTTACGACCATGGTACCTAACCTGGGCGTAGTGGATGCGGATCGTCATCGTTCATTTGTAATGGCGGATATTCCAGGTCTGATCGAAGGTGCGGCAGAAGGTGCAGGTCTCGGGATTCGCTTCCTGAAACATTTGGCACGTACCCGTATTCTGCTTCATATTGTAGATGTTCAACCGATTGACGGTTCAGATCCTGCTTACAATGCCAAAGCGATTTTGAATGAGTTGCAAAAATTCTCCCCAACACTTTCAAAATTACCGGTGGTATTGGTTCTGAATAAGGTTGATCAGCTTGCTGTAGATACTCGTGACGAATGGTGTAATCACATTCTTGAAGAATTACAGTGGGAAGGTCCTGTCTTTAAAACTTCAGGCTTAACGGCTGAAGGCACTAAAGATGTGGTGTATTACTTGATGGATCAAATCGAGCAGCAACGCGAACGCGAAGTTGAAGATCCTGAATACGCAGCAGAAATGAAAGAATTCCGTGATCAGCTTGAAGCTGAAACACGTGAACAAACGATTGCTGCGAAAGAAGCTTATCGTGAAATGCGTCGCGCTCAACGTCTGGGCGGCGATGACTTTGATGATGAAGATGATGACGACAGCGACGTAGAAGTATATTACGTACGTTAATCTTTTAAAGATAAGTCTGAGGACAAGATGATAGAAGTGGTAGATGGGCAACGTCAGCTCAAGGGTTGTAAACGAATCGTTGTTAAAATCGGATCATCTTTACTCACAGCAAACGGGCAAGGTTTAGATTTAGATGCCATCTCGCATTGGGCGGGACAAATCGCGGATCTACACAATGCCGGACACGAGATTATTCTCGTTTCTTCCGGAGCTGTGGCTGAAGGTATGGTTCGAATGAAACTTGAGAATCGACCCACCGATCTACCCAGTCTTCAGGCTTGTGCTGCCATTGGTCAAATGGGTTTAATCCAGACCTGGTCAAGTGTGTTGGAAAAACACAGTATTCAAACCGCTCAGGTATTATTGACTCATGATGACCTGGCAGACCGTCGTCGTTATCTGAATTCTTGTGATGCCTTGCAGCACCTGATTGACTGGCATGTAATTCCGGTTATTAATGAAAATGACACGGTTTCTACTGATGAAATCCGTTTCGGTGATAACGATACGCTCGCTGCGATGGTGGCAGGTCAGGTGCATGCTGATCTGCTGATTATCCTGACTGATCAGGAAGGCATGTTTGACTCGGATCCTCGTTCTAATCCGGATGCCAAACTGTTTCATACCGTACGTGCCATGGATGAGAGCCTGTTTGATATGGCAGGCGGCGGCGGAAAATTTGGTCGGGGCGGTATGTTGACCAAAGTCCGTGCTGCACGTCTGGCTGCCAAGTCTGGTTGTCCAACACTAATCGCTAGTGGTGATAGTGACAATGTTTTATCGCGCCTGATGGCGGGTGAAATGTTGGGTACATTATTTATCACTGATGATGACCGTATGACAGCACATCAGCAATGGTTAGCAGCGCATCTGCAAACTGCAGGTCGTCTGGTGATTGATGATGGTGCGGTTAAGGCTATCAAAGAGAATCACCGTAGCCTGTTGCCGGTCGGTGTCAAAGCCGTAGAAGGACATTTTGATCGTGGTGATGTAGTGGAATGTGTCGATCGACAAGGTCACCGTATTGCTGTAGGACGTGTCAACTTCAGTTCACGTTCAGCAGAAATCGTCAAAGGTCTAGCATCGGATAAAGTCCATCAGGTCTTAGGTGAAGCGCGTTCTTTAGAGATGATTCACCGTAATCATATGGCAATTTACTAAATTATTAAGATTAAAAAAATCCCGCTTTCGAGCGGGATTTTTTATGTCTGGAAATTTACTTCACCCAGCCCATCCGAATAAAAGGCTTAAACAGGAATTGATGAATGCTGAAAATAAAGCTCATGATTTTATTCTCATATTTCCACCAGAGCGGTAAGCCAGCAAGATTGACTGCTAAAGCAATCACGAATGCTCCCATCATATCAATCGGAAAATGTACACCCACATAAACCCGCGACCAAGCGACAAGCCAAGCAGTCCAGAGTAGGATTCGACCCAAATCACGTTGTGCTGAGAAATAATAGGCAAAGGCAATCCCGCTAAAAATACTCATGTGATTGCTTGGGAATGAGCCTGTAGGTGCGTGCTCAATCAGGGTTTGACCAACCTCCATGACAAAAGGGCGGGGTGTGTTTAGAACGGCAGATAATACCTCGCTAATCGACAAGGTGATTGCTGTGAAGATCGCAGCTTTAATAATCCCTGTTTTGATTTCACGACTGCCACGCAGCCAGGCAACAGCAAAAATCAGCAGAAATAAATACACTAGATCATGCGCTATCAGACTGGCATAGTTAATCATCCAGATCGAGGCTTGGTCAGGTACATTGAGAAGATGAAACAGATATAGGTTCAGTTGATCGAGTGACATGAGGAGAGAGGGCTGACACAAATGTCCGTTACTCTAAACCGATCAAAGCTCAATTCATATCTGAGTTTGTATGAATTTGTAGCATTGATTTTTCAAAGAATTTTCAAGTGATAAAAAACCACCCAAAAGGGTGGTTTTTAAACATCTAAATAATTTCATTAAGACTTATTTAAACTGAATAGAACCATTGGTGCTCACGGTCATTTTGGATTCACCCGCTGCCATTTCCTGTTCTGGAACTGCTTCGGCATAAGCAGATTTGGCCATCGCCATGCGTGGTATAGGTGGATAACCCGAATTATTGGTATTGATATTCAGATTCACCAGTTGATAGCCTGGTTTGTTCCAGACTTGCGCCAGACTTTGCGCACGTTGCTGGAAGTTTTTCGAAGCTTCAAGCATCAGCTCGTTTTCGACTTTTTTACGTTTTGCTTCAGATACTGTGAAGTTAATCGATTCAGTCTGGAAGTTCTGTTGTAGCTCAGCAATCAGTTGCGAGGCGGCTTTAAAGTCAGTCGATTCAATCCGTACCTGCGCACGAGCACGCCATTCTCTTAACTTGCGGTTGTCGTTGTCATAGACTGGATAGGTATGCTGTGAACCGGTTTCAATTTTTACCGTAGGATATTTTTTAGCAGTATTAATGGCCTGCGTCATCAACTGATTGATTTGTGCTGCAAGCTCAGCGGGCTGTTTATTGGATTTTTCAACAAATAAATTGGCATTCATCAGGTCATTGGAAATATCGCGACTGGCTTCTGCCGAGATATTCACCACATTATAATTCAAGGTTTCTTCAGGAGCTGCGAAAGCGGCAGAAGATAATGCGCCGAGCAAAGCAAGCGCTGAAAAAGAAGAAAGACGCATTTTGTTGTCCTGTTTTAGTGGAATTGTTGGCCTTGTGCTGATCATAAAATACTAAGGTGGAAATGTGTTGATATTCCGAAATTATTGTCGTTGGATTGTTAAAAATATATTTTATTTATTGTAGATATATCGGAACCAAATGTGATGAAAATTATATACTTATTGAGATAATTGTTTGATAATTACACTGTTGTATTCATGACAACAAAATTGCATAAAATGTTTAGGCTTCCTTGTCATTACTATGCATAAAGTTGATAATTTAGACAGCAACATTTTTTGATATATTTTTTCAATAACAGCCGAGGCAAATTGATACTAAAAGTTGTTTATTTTCCTGAAAAAAACTGTATTATCCGCCTCTCCTAGTTACTGAATAGAAAATTGTCTAACTAGATTATATAAAGCACCGAGTCAAACGACCGCAAGTCACCAGACTTATTTCTTTCAACCCATATCAGAGATGGTAATTCGATATGAGCGTTTCTTCTGTAAATCCTGCCACCAATTCCACAAACGAATACTACTTGACTCGCCAAAGTCAGATGGAATCGAATGTGCGTAGTTATCCACGTAAATTACCGTTAGCGATAGCGAAAGCACAAGGTTGCTGGGTTACCGATGTTGAAGGTACGGAGTACCTTGATTGTTTAGCTGGGGCAGGGACATTGGCATTAGGCCATAATCACCCTGCGGTCATTCAAAGTATCCAGGACACACTTGCAAGCGGTCTTCCATTGCATACGCTGGATCTCACAACTCCTTTAAAAGATGCTTTTACTGAAGCACTTCTTGCTTACCTGCCAGGTGGCAAAGAAGAATATTGCTTACAGTTCTGTGGTCCATCTGGTGCAGATGCAACAGAAGCAGCGATTAAACTAGCCAAAACCTTTACTGGCCGTAGTTCAGTGATCAGCTTCTCTGGTGGCTATCACGGTATGACTCACGGTTCTTTGGCAATGACAGGTAACCTGTCTGCGAAGAACTCGGTGAATGGTTTAATGCCAGGCGTTCAATTCATGCCATATCCGCATGAATACCGTTGTCCACTAGGTCTGGGTGGTGAAGCGGGCGTTGATGCTTTGACTTATTATTTCGAAAACTTCATTGAAGATGTCGAAAGCGGTGTAACCAAGCCAGCAGCTGTGATTCTTGAAGCAATCCAAGGTGAAGGCGGTGTGGTAACAGCACCTGTAAAATGGTTGCAGAAAATCCGTGAAGTGACTGAAAAACACAATATTGTGTTGATTCTTGACGAAGTTCAAGCGGGCTTTGCGCGTTCAGGCAAAATGTTTGCATTCGAACACGCAGGGATCGAACCTGATGTGGTTGTCATGTCTAAAGCTGTTGGCGGTAGCTTGCCACTTGCAGTACTGGGTATCAAACGTAAGTTCGATGCATGGCAGCCTGCTGGCCACACCGGTACTTTCCGTGGTAACCAGTTGGCAATGGGTACAGGTCTTGCGACTCTACAAACCATTAAAGAACAAAATCTTGCGCAAAATGCACAAGAACGTGGTGATTTCCTGCAAGCTGAACTGAAAAAGCTGGCGGCTGAATTCCCATGTATCGGTAACGTACGTGGTCGCGGTCTGATGATCGGTGTTGAAATCGTCGACGAGCGTAAACCAGCGGATCATATGGGTTCTTTCCCTGCTGATGGCCAATTGGCTGCAGCAATTCAAACCGCTTGTTTCAACAACAAACTGTTGCTGGAAAAAGGTGGTCGTAACGGTACAGTGATCCGTTTACTTTGCCCATTGATCATCACTCAGGCTGAGTGTGAAGAAGTTCTGGTTCGCTTCAAGAAAGCGGTTGCTGAAGCTCTAATCGCAGTTCGAGGCGCATAATTCATGGTAGATTTTGCAGAACACCGTAAAGCGTTACTCTGCAATGATGCTGCATCTATCGCTGACTATGAGTCAGCGATGGATCAGGCGACCAAAGCGGTTGCAGCATGGTTGCAAAACGACAAGATGTATACCGGCGGTAGCATCAAGGAATTGCGTAGCGCAATTGCGTTCAATCCTTCTAAAGAAGGCTTGGGCGTACAGAAATCTTTAGAGCGTATGGTTGAGTTATTCCTCAACAAGAGCTTGAAAGTACATCACCCGCATTCGCTTGCGCATTTGCATTGCCCGACAATGGTCACTAGCCAGATCGCGGAAGTGTTAATCAATGCAACTAACCAGTCAATGGACTCTTGGGATCAAAGCCCGGCAGGTTCTTTGATGGAAGTGCAGCTGATTGACTGGTTACGCCAAAAAGTCGGCTATGGCTCAGGTCAGGCGGGTGTGTTCACTTCAGGTGGCACGCAATCAAACTTGATGGGCGTACTGCTGGCTCGTGATGCCTGCATTGCGAAAAACTGGAAAGATGAAAACGGCAATCCATGGTCGGTTCAGCGCGATGGTATCCCTGCGGATGCAATGCGTAATGTCAAAGTGATCTGTTCTGAAAATGCACACTTCTCTGTGCAAAAGAACATGGCCATGATGGGCATGGGTTTCCAGTCTGTGGTGACTGTTCCTGTCAATGAAAATGCACAGATGGATGTGGATGCGCTGGAAAAAACCATGGCGCATCTTCAAGTTGAAGGTAAAATTGTAGCATGTGTAGTTGCGACTGCAGGTACTACAGATGCGGGTGCGATTGATCCACTCAAACAGATTCGTAAAATCACCAATAAATATGGCGCGTGGATGCACATCGACGCTGCATGGGGTGGTGCACTGATTCTGTCGAATAAATACCGTTCTATGCTGGATGGTATCGAACTGTCTGATTCAGTGACTTTGGACTTCCATAAACATTACTTCCAAACCATTTCATGTGGTGCGTTCTTGCTGAAAGATGAAGCGAACTATCGTTTCATGCACTACGAAGCGGAATACCTAAACTCTGCGTATGACGAAGAACATGGCGTACCGAACCTGGTATCGAAATCTCTGCAAACGACCCGTCGTTTTGACGCGTTGAAATTGTGGATGACCGTAGAAGCACTCGGTGAAGAACTGTATGGTTCGATGATCGACCACGGTGTGGATCTGACCCGTGAGGTGGCAGATTACATCAAGGCAACGTCAGGGCTGGAGCTGCTGGTTGAACCTCAGTTTGCATCCGTACTGTTCCGTGTGGTACCAGAAGGCTATCCGGCTGAGTTTATCGATACGTTGAACCAGAACGTGGCAGATGAACTGTTTGCACGTGGTGAAGCGAATATTGGCGTCACTAAAGTTGGTCAGGTGCAATCTCTGAAAATGACGACTTTAAGCCCGGTTGCAACGCTTGAAAATGTGAAGAACCTGTTGGCACTTGTGCTTGCAGAAGCGGACCGTATCAAGGATTCAATTGCTGATGGTACTTATACGCCGCCAATCGCATAAGCGGTTGCAGGTGGAAAAAAGGAGATCGTTAAGATCTCCTTTTTTATTGGGTTTCGATATGTAAATAGATCATTATCAGCTTCAAATAAAATTAAGCTGCAAATAAAGGACTAAAGCCTTTTTTTCTTAATAGTTTACGGTACATGCTGGAGCTGCGATCTGCCGGGAAATGTGCTTCCAGAGATAGGTCAAGCGGTAGAAATTCGGGCTTCTGGTTTTCGACAATCAGGCGATCTTCTTCAAAAATCTTCAGATTAAAATCATAGGCTTCTTCGACGGGTAAGTCTTTATCATAGTTACGACAGATAGGAGCAAACAGTCGGGTCTGACGGGCGGTCATCGGTGAAGCAGCATTCATAATCACCTGTTTAGCATCATTAGGGAAATGGATGGTCAGGGTCGCGGTAAAGGGTAGGCTAATTTCAAAATGTCTCAACCATTTAAAATCTTCCTGACCACGCTGATCTAACCCAATCGGATAACGGCCGACACTGCTGATATAGTCGGCACTGAAACCATATTCAGTTTCTGTTGTGATGTAATTCGGGACTTCGACATCATCTGGATCACCAAAGGTATCCGGATGTACCCAGGCAAAATGGGCGACATCAATAAAGCCTTCTAGCTGTCTGCCAGCAAAACATTTGATGTCGACTTGTGGGCAAATCAGTTGCTGATAATCTGCATCATTCCAATAAGGCATCACTGGAATATTCGGTTCAGCATCTTTGTCAGCTGTCAGTGAACACCAGATCAGACCATAGCGTTCTACAGCCGCATAGGTCCGTAAATGAAACCGATCTGAAATTTTATGCTGTGGATGGGCAGGGATACGGTTGCATTTACCTTGTGTACCAAAACGTAAGCCATGATAAGGACAGACGATGCCTTGACCATCATTTTTCCCCAGACTTAAAGGCACACCACGATGCGGACAGGCATCTTTGGCCACAACTAGTTCATCCTGCATCTTGTAAATGACCAGTGGCATATCTAGCAACATTGTCCCTAACGGCTGTTCGGAAATATCACGGGCTAAGGCCACTGGATACCAATATTGAGCTAGGAGATGCCAGTCATGTTCTTCAAATGTCATGTGAATGGGTAAATCGGGATTGAAAACTGGAATGGTTGTGCTGTTCATGGCGCTATCACTGTGATTCTTTATTTCAATATAGGCCAATGTGATGTTCTACGAAATTTCAAAGATCAGGACATCCTGTTGCATAAATTCGAACAGGATGTAAGGAGGAATGAGCTATAGGCAAAAAAATTAAAGGAAGCAATATTTAAAGTTCCGAAAAATGCTTCTTTTATTTTTCATGCACAAAATGTGTATTTAGGGCTTTATGCCTAATGTGATATGCAAGCTCCGTTCAGATAAAATCAGCTAATGTCAGGGAACAACAAAAATATCTGATTCAGGATGAAGAGATGACTAATTTGCATGTATCCCAACCCGTTGGCTGTATTATTCAAGGAAAAATGGTACAAGGCGGTGGCGAAAGTTTTGTGGTGATCAATCCTGCTGATGAGCAGGTATTGGCACTGTGTTCCTCTCCCTCAGAAGCACAAGTTGAAGACATCATCCGTAGTGCCGAGCAGGCTTTTCACCAATGGAAAAATACGGATGATGCAACGCGACAGTCAATTCTGCATCGTATTGCGGATCGTATTGAAGAACACCGGGAAGAATTAGCGCGTTTAGTGGTGCAGGAGCAGGGCAAACCTTATGCGCTGGCTGAATTTGAAGTCGGTGGGGCCATTGCCTGGACCCGCTATCAGGCAGAACTCAAGATTGAAACTGAAATCTTACAGGATGATGCCAATAAACGGATCGAACTGCATCATCGGCCTTTAGGGATTGTGGCATCGGTCACTCCATGGAACTGGCCTTTGATGATTGCTGTCTGGCATATCATGCCGGCAATTCGCGCTGGCAACGTGGTGATCAATAAGCCTTCAGAATTTACCCCATTGTCGACCCTTCGACTCGGTGAGCTGATTCAGCAAGAAGTTGCACCTGGAGTCGTATCTATACTTACAGGTGGCGGCGAAGTTGGTGCCAAGCTGACCAGTCACCCTGCAATTGCCAAAGTGGTATTTACCGGTTCAACTGCGACTGGGCAAAGAATCATGCAAAATGCAGCCGCGACTTTCAAACATCTGACACTGGAACTTGGTGGCAATGATGCAGGTATTGTTTTGCCAGATACCGACATTCAGGCAATGGCAGTCCGAATCTTTGATGGAGCTTTTATCAACATGGGCCAGACCTGTGCAGCGTTGAAGCGTCTTTATGTGCATGACAGCCAGTATGATGCACTGGCACAGGAATTAGTGAAAGTCGCACAGCAACAGTCTCTGGGCTATGGTTTAGCTGAAACGACTACTTTTGGTCCGGTACAAAATATTAAACAATACCAAAAAGTTCAGGCCATGATTCAGGAAGCTCAGGATGAAGGGGCAATAGTCATGACATCTGAGCAAAATCTACCGGATGCAGGTTATTTTATTGCGCCGACGATCGTGACCAATGTGAGCCCAGATAGCCGTCTGGTTCAGGAAGAGCAGTTTGGTCCGGTATTACCTTTGATCCGTTATCATGATATTGAAGAAGTACTGACTGAAGCCAACAATACGGATTTTGGTTTAGGTGGTTCGATCTGGTCATCCAATCTAGAGCAGGCGCAGCAGTTTGCACAGCGACTGAGTTGTGGTACGGCGTGGATCAATACGCATGGTGAGATTTTCCCGCATGTACCTTTTGGGGGATGGAAGCATTCAGGCATTGGTGCCCAGTTCGGACTGAGTGGTCTGCTCGAAAATACGATTCAGCAGGTTGTTCATATCAATAAAAATTAAATCAAAAAAAAGCTCAAGTTGTACTTGAGCTTTTTTCTTTTACCTTAAGACATATTAACGTAATAAAGGGCGGGCAGCCTGAAAATCAAAATGTAATTGCTTGAATTTATTTAAGACAATATAAGATTTGATATGGCCGATAAAATTACAGCTTAGTAATTTTTCAGTCACAAAATTTGCCAGCATTTCCAGATTTTTAGCGCCTACTTTTAACATGAAATCTGCATCACCACTTAAAGAAAAAGCTTCCTGAATAGCTTCTTCTTCTTCAATCAATTGTTGAAAAGCGATCTTCGCTGCTGCGTCATGTGTTTTGAGATTGACCTGAACCATAGCCAAAACTGCAATTCCCAAAGCTTCAGGATGAATGCAGGCGCTATAACCCAAAATAATTCCTTTTTGCTCTAGCAGCTGACGCCGTCTAGAACATTGAGAGGCTGACAAACCGATTAAATCTCCGATTTCCTGATTCGTCAGGCGCCCATTTTTTTGCAAAGCCTGGATGATTTTCCAGTCAAATTTATCCATTGCATCCATTGCATTGAATCCTTATCCGATACACGTTTTATGTGTTTTTGAATCATTGTGACTTGCATTATGCACGAAATCAGAAAATGAAATGCAATATTCTGTAATTGAAGCATGATAAGTGATAGGGAAAATAATAATGTTTATGGAAATTGGTCAGTACCTTAATCAGCGCCTGCAAGAGCTAGGAATTCAGCATATTTTTGGTGTACCAGGTGACTTTAATCTCTCCTATTTAGAACAGATCGAAATTGATCCAAAACTGGAATTTATCGGTAACTGTAATGAGCTCAATGCGGCGTATGCAGCAGATGGCTATGCACGTCTGCATGGTGTCGGTGCTTTACTCACCACTTATGGTGTGGGTGACCTGAGCGCGATTAACGGCATTGCAGGTGCATATGCCGAGCAGGTTGCCATGGTGCATATTTCCGGTATTCCGCCTTTGCATGCCGTAGAACAGGGTGCTTTGTTACACCATACCCTGATTGATGGCGATTATGACAATATCATGAACTGCATGCGCGAATTTACCGTGGCACAGACACGTTTGACTCCAGCCAATGCAGTGAGTGAAATTGACCGGGTATTGAAGCAATGTATATTGATGCGTCGACCGGTTCATATTCAGCTTCCATCGGATATTACCCATCTTCAGATTAAAGTGCCCAAGCAGCCTCTGGATCTGAGCCGTCCACAGAGTGATCCAAAACTTCTGCAAGACACTGCGGCACGAATAGCCAAACGCATCAAACAGGCACGTCAGCCAGTCCTGCTCATTGACAATGAAGCAGAAATTTTCCAGCTCACCGATATGCTGCAAAATTGGGCTGAGCGCATGCAGATTCCCTATACCTGCCTGTCTACTGCCAAAAATATCATGAATGAAAGTCACCCCTTATATGCGGGCGTTTATGCAGGTGCAGCAAGCGCAGCATCGACTTGTCAGTTGGTGGAACAGTCGGACTGCCTGATCGCTATTGGACCACGTTTTACCGATGTGGCCACCGCATTTTTCTCACATCGTGTATCCGCACAAAATATGCTGTATCTGGCGGATTCCTGTCTTTGTCTAGATGGACAGATGATCAGTGGACTGGATTTAGCTCAGTTGATCCAAGCCATCTCAAAACAGACTTTAGATGATCAACCACGTACTTTTAATCCTGCACCGAAACCATTGTTACAAACTCAACAGCTCGAAGAAAATACTGCGCTGAGCCAAACTGCACTCTGGCAGCAGATTTCTGAATTCTTGCAGGAAGATGATGTGATTGTGGCAGAAGTGGGCACTGCAAATGCAGGTTTATCAGGATTGACCTTGCCGGTGACCGCCAAGTATCTGGTTCAACCGATCTGGGGTTCAATCGGCTATACCTTGCCTGCCTTGCTTGGCAGTATGCTTGCTGCACCTCAGCGCCGTCATCTGCTCTTTATTGGAGATGGTTCGATTCAGCTGACCATTCAGGAGCTTTCTACCTTATTAAGAGAAGGCTTAAAACCTGTAATTTTTATTTTGAATAATGGCGGCTATACCATTGAACGTTTGATCATGGGTGAAAATGCCAAGTACAACGATATTCAGAACTGGAAATACAGCCAGTTTGCTCAAGTCTTTTCTGCTGATACTCCGCATCAGGCTCATATAGTGAAAACCCCGGCAGAATTAAAGCGTACACTCGCACAAGTTCATCAGGTTGAGGAATTATGTCTGATTGAACTGCAACTTCCACGTATGGATGCTCCACAACGCTTAAAACAGTTTGCTGAAGTCGTGGCACGCTATGACTATGGTGAATATGGTTATAAGCAGCTAGTCGAGCAGAATACACCTCCCTACAAAAAGGCAATCTAGCAAAATGTAGAAATTAAAAAAAATTGTTCACAAGGAGTGACAATATGGATGTTGAAGATCATCAATTAAAAAAACAGCTTTCCAACCGGCATATCCAGTTAATCGCCTTAGGCGGAGCGATCGGTACAGGATTATTTTTAGGTTTATCACATACGATTCAGCTGGCAGGCCCATCAGTGCTTTTGGGCTATGCCATCGCTGGCATCATTGCATTTCTGATCATGCGCCAATTGGGTGAAATGGTAGTGCATGAACCGGTCAGTGGTTCATTCAGTTATTTTGCCAATAAATACTGGGGAAAAAAGCAGGCTTTATTTCAGGCTGGAACTATTGGGTTCTCTATGTATTAGTCAGTATGGCTGAGTTGAGTGCAATTGGTACTTTTGTTCAGTTCTGGTGGCCGGAGATTCCGACCTGGCTCACGGCACTGGCATTCTTCCTGCTCATGAACGGCATCAATCTGGTCAATGTCAAATTCTTCGGTGAGAGCGAATTTATATTTTCTATGGTCAAGATCATTGCCATTTTAAGCATGATCGGATTCGGGATCTATCTGCTGTTTAGCGGTTCTGCTGGCAGTCAGGCCAGTGTGACCAACTTGTGGCAGCATGGCGGATTTTTCCCTGAGGGCTGGTCGGGCTTTATGATGGCACTTGCCGTGATTATGTTTGCATTTGGCGGGCTGGAGCTGATTGGTATTGCCGCCAGTGAAACCAAAAATCCAGAAAAGACCATTCCAAAAGCAGTCAATCAGATTGTCTACCGTGTACTGATTTTCTATATTGGTGCCATTGGAGTGTTGCTATGTCTCTATCCATGGAATCTGGTGGCGCAGGGCGGTAGCCCGTTCGTAATGATTTTCCAGTCATTGAACAGCCATGGTGTGGCGAATGTTCTTAATTTTGTAGTTCTGGTCGCTGCACTTTCGGTCTATAACAGTTGTATCTACTGTAATACCCGTATGTTATTGGGTCTGGCCCAGCAAGGTAATGCACCCGCATTTTTAAAGAAAATTAACCGCCGTGGTATCCCGGTAAATGCTGTTCTATTCTCGGCAGCAGTCTCCGGTATCTGTGTATTAATGAATTACCTCATGCCGGGTGAAGCTTTCGGTATTCTGATGCTACTGGTGGTTTCAGCTCTGGTGATTAACTGGCTGATGATTTCACTGACCCATCTGAAATTCAGAAAAGCCATGCAGGAACAGCAGCAGACGACCGCATTCCCAAGTCTGTTTGGCCGCTGGAGTAATTACCTGACGATTTCATTTATCATCATGATTTTAATGATCATGAGCTTTACCAAAGAAATGCAGATTGCTGTTGCGCTGGTGCCGGTCTGGTTGCTGTTTCTCAGTGTGCTCTATGTGATGAAATATCGTCGAAAACCAGTATTATTGCCCGAATCAAGTCACTAAACTTAAAGACCCTGAACAGGGTCTTTTTTTATGTCCATAAGGTGCAAACTGTCTATTTAATTATCATTAAAACGTCATAAAGCTGTAACCTGTCTGTCATATTCTAAAACCACAATGCATGTATCGAAACAAGTACAAAACTGAATAAAAAGTGGCGTACTCCCAAGTTGTATAAATGAGAGAGATACAGAATGCGCTTTACCAATATTGCCTTAGCTTTAGCTTTAACCGGGGCTGCAGCAACTACAGCAAATGCTGCACGAGATACAATTCAGATTGCAGGGTCTTCAACCGTTCTGCCTTATGCCAGTATTGTGGCTGAAGAGTTTGGCAATACCTTTCCGCAGTTCAAAACTCCGGTTGTCGGTTCTGGCGGTTCTTCAGGTGGTTTAAAACAGTTTTGTAATGGTGTAGGGGATAACACCATTGATATCGCCAATGCTTCACGTCAGATCAAAAGCTCTGAATTGGCAGAATGTAAGAAAAATGGTGTGAACCAGGTTCTCGAAATCAAGATTGGTTATGACGGCATCGTCTTTGCTTCAAATGCCAAAAAAGCGGCATACAAATTACGTCCACAGCATGTTTATGCTGCATTAGCGGCAGAGTTGCCGGCTAAGGGTAAAATGGTACCTAACCCATATACTCGCTGGAACCAAATCGATTCATCATTACCGAATGAGCCGATCACGCTGGTAATTCCGGCTTCGAATCATGGAACGCGCGAAGTCTTCCAGGAGAAGATGGTGGATGCAGGTTGTAAATCGTATGCTGCTATTAAGGCTCTAGCGAAAGATGCACAGAAAAAAGCATGTACCAGCTTCCGTAAAGATGGCCGTGTTGTTGAAATTTCAGGTGACTATACTGAAACCTTGGCACGCTTAAAAACCTCACCGAGCGCTGTTGGCGTATTCGGCTTGGGCTTTTACGATCAAAACCGCGATAAGCTACGTGTAGCAACCGTCAACAACGTTGCTCCTTCTGAAAATACGATTCTGAATGGTTCTTATCCGGTATCTCGTCCATTGTTCTTCTATGTGAAAGGCGAGCACCTGAAATCAATCAAAGGCCTGCAACAATTTACTGAATATTTCCTGAACAAGAAAGTTTCTGGTAAAGGTTCCAAGCTTGAGAGAGCTGGCCTGATTTCAATGTCAGACAAAGAGCGCGCAGCAGTACTGGCTAACTTTAAAGCAGGTAAAGCGGTAGTGGTGAAGTAATTCACCTTGCTTCAATCGCTGATGATGGGGTGACCTGTCATCGGCGTTTCGTGATAAACAGGTTTTTTCGAACCATGAAAATTGAGAAACCAGTGGAGAATACATGAATCTGCTACTCATAGGCGTACTTCTGGCGATTATTGCCATCGCCTATCAAATCGGACTGACTAAAAGTCGTCATCTAGCAGGTAAGGGCAATAATTCCGCAGCACTGCATTCACGTCCAGGCTACTACGGGGCGATGGTAGCACTCTGGTGTGGCATCCCTGCATTTTTAATTTTGATGGTTTGGAATCTGGTGGAACCCAGTATTTTGGAACAGGTGGTACTCAATCATTTACCTGAGCAAATCTCTGCAGGACTTGATCCGGCCAGCCTGGGTGTAGTGGTAGATCGGGTGCAGGCTATTGCATCAGGTTTTGGTGTCAGTGATACCCCACAGCCGTATGAACTGGCAGCGGCAGAGCAGTTGGCGCGAGTTGCTGTTATTGGCACCTATGCCAAATTGGCCGTGGTCATTTCAGCTGCATTGGCAGGACTGGTCTGGGCCAAGCAGCGCATCAGTTCCCAGTTAAGAGCACGTAATCAGGTTGAGAAAACCATTAATATTGGCCTGGCACTTTGCTCGGGTGTCGCGATTCTGACTACGCTCGGCATCGTGATGTCAATGTTTGGCGAAGCCATGCGTTTCTTTAGCTTTGTCAGTCCAATCGACTTTTTCTTTGGCACAGTATGGGACCCGGGTTTTAGTACTTCGGGTAATGCGGAGGGCAGTTATGGTTTGCTGCCACTGCTCTGGGGCACACTGATGGTCAGTGGTATTGCCTTGCTGGTTGCAGTTCCGGTCGGCCTGATGATTGCAATTTATCTGGCTGAATATGCCTCGCCAAAATTCCGTTCCTGGGCCAAACCGACCATTGAGGTTCTGGCCGGTATTCCGACCATTGTTTATGGGGTTTTTGCCCTGATGATCATTGGCCCATTTATCAAGTCACTGGGCGCAATGGTCGGTATTCATATTAATGCCACCAGTGCACTGACTGCGGGCTTTGTGATGGGCATCATGATCATTCCTTTTGTGTCTTCATTGTCTGATGACATTATTACCCAGGTGCCGCGTGCCCTGCGTGACGGATCACTCGGTCTGGGCGCAACCAAATCAGAAACCATTCGCCAGGTCGTTATTCCTGCAGCTTTACCGGGCATCATTGGCGCCTTCCTGCTAGCAGCCTCCCGAGCTATTGGCGAAACCATGATTGTGGTACTTGCGGCAGGAAACAGCCCGCAGCTACATGGTAATCCACTCGAAGCTGTGTCTACCGTTACCATTACCATTGTCAATCAGCTAACGGGTGATACTGACTTTGCCAGCCCGCAAGCTCTGGTGGCATTTGCCTTAGGTTTAACCCTGTTTGTAATTACGCTGGGACTGAACATTATTGCACTGATAATTGTGCGTAAATATCGTGAGCAATACGACTAATGACGACTTCAAACACCACACCCCTAGATCAGTCCATTGATCCTGCTGTGGCAGCTGAACAACGTGAGCAGCGCAAACAGACCATTCAGAACTCGCTGGCAAAACGCCATCGCCGGGAAAAGGTTTTTAAGTGGTTTGGTTTTTCAGCGGTACTGGCTGGTTTATTCTTTGTCGTTTTGCTGTTTGGCAGCATTCTGGCCAAAGGTCTACCGGCATTCTGGCAAAGCAGCATGAGCCTGCCGATTCATTTTGATCCGGCCATTGTTGATATCGGAGCAAAACCGGTACAAAGAGAAAGCGAATCTCCGGCGCAGTTTGAAGAGCGTATGATCAGCTGGCAAATGGATGTCGGCATGGTGGACTGGGAAGCGCTGATCGTGAATGGCATGATAGCCCGTGATGCAAAACTGGCAGCACAGCGTGATGAGCTTAGTACGTTATACACCAGTTCAGAAGCTTATCGCCTTCGTGATATGGTCCTGAATGATCCGGCTTTGGTTGGACAGACAAAGCAAGTTAAAATTCTGGCTGATGCCAATGTCGATGTCTGGCTGGCAGGAAACATCGACCGTGATTTACCCGCAGAACAACAGCAGCTCAGTCCTGAAGTCCGCCAACTGGCAGATAAAATGAAAGCTTCTGGCGTGATTGAAAATAGCTTTAATACCAACATATTTGTCAGTCCGGACTCACGTAGCTCCCCAGCCACCTCTGGTCTGGCAGGTGCATTTATGGGCTCGCTGTTCATGATGCTAATTGTGATCTTTATCTCGATCCCGATTGGCGTAGCCTCAGCCATTTATCTGGAAGAGTTTGCACCAAAAAACTGGATTACCGATATTGTAGAAGTCAACATCAATAACCTGGCTGCAGTTCCTTCGATTGTGTTTGGTTTGCTAGGTGCAGCGATCTTTATTGGCTGGATGCATTTACCTCTTTCTGCACCGTTGGTGGGGGGGCTGGTACTGAGCTTAATGACTTTACCTACCGTCATCATTACCACTCGAGCCTCGCTGAAAGCGGTTCCGCCGTCGATTCGTCAGGCAGCTTTGGGCTTAGGTGCTTCGCGTATCCAGACTGTATTCCATCATGTATTACCACTCGCATTACCGGGGATTCTCACCGGTGCCATTATTGGTGTTGCCCAAGCCTTGGGTGAAACAGCACCGCTGCTGTTAATTGGTATGAGTGCCTTTGTTGCCAGCGTGCCTGCAACGCCGTTTGATCAATCAACTGCATTGCCAGTGCAAATCTTCCTGTGGCAGGGCAATGAACTGCGTAACTTCTTTGAAGGGCGTACTGCTGCAGCCATTATTGTTCTTCTTGCGATGATGCTGAGCCTGAACAGTCTGGCTATCTGGTTACGTAAGAAATTTGAAGTCCGTTGGTAAGAGGGGCAAAATCATGAATACAACTGAAATTTTAAATTCCTTAGAAAAGGATCCATCAGTGAATCCACAGCAAATACAATTTACAGCCGATGATGCTGCACAGAAACCAGCGACTTCATTTATCTCTCAATTGGGTCAGCAGGCAGAAGCAGCACAGGCACCCAAGTCTAGCAATGTCAAACTCAGCACCTCCGATGTCCATGTGTATTATGGTGAATCAGAGGCGATTAAAGGCATTGACCTGAACATCTATGAAAATGAAGTGATCGCTTTTATTGGGCCATCAGGTTGTGGTAAATCAACTTTCCTGCGGACCTTAAACCGCATGAATGACACTATTGATAGCTGCCGGGTGACGGGTAAAGTAATGCTGGACCATCAGGATATTTATGACCCTAACCTGGACGTGGTTTTACTGCGTGCCCAAGTTGGCATGGTCTTCCAGAAACCAAATCCATTCCCGAAATCTATTTTTGATAACGTGGCCTATGGTCCAAAACTCCATGGACTGGCCCGGGACAAATATGATCTGGAAGAAATTGTTGAGAATAGTTTGCGTAAAGCAGGACTTTGGGAAGAAGTGAAAGATCGTCTGAATCAGCCGGGTACAGGTCTGTCTGGTGGTCAGCAACAGCGTCTGTGTATCGCACGTACCATTGCTGTATCGCCTGAAGTGATTCTGATGGATGAACCCTGTTCAGCACTCGATCCAATTGCAACAGCCAAAGTTGAAGAACTGATCTCTGAGCTTTCTACCCAATACACCATTGCTATTGTGACTCACTCCATGCAGCAGGCGGCACGAGTCTCTGATCGGACTGCTTATTTCCATTTAGGTGATCTGATCGAAGTCAACTCAACCGAGAAAGTCTTTACCCAGCCTGACCATCAGCTTACTGAAGCCTATATTACCGGGCGTTTTGGTTAAGAAGTTTGATCTAATGAAAGAAGGGCTAAAAAGCTCTTTTTTTATATCTAAAAATAATCAAAGAATAGGAGATATATCAATTGAATCAGTGAAATGTGGAAGAATAAACTGAATCCTATTGTACCCTAAATTCTTATAGAATATGCCGTCTTTGACATGGCAGAGCTGTCAAAAGATAGATGCTAAGAAAAGGTTGCACCCGCTATGGAAATACTCAAAAAGATGTCAGTTTTTCTGATGCTGCTGATTGCCTTAATTTTAAGCATTGGTGGTTTGTGGCATCAATTACAAGGCGGCAGCATGTTTTACACACTGATCGGATTGCTGTATGGACTCAGTTTGAATTTCTATCTCAAAAAGCAGGAAAAAGCCTTATATGCGAATTCTGCTGTATTGTTCGGTGTTATTGTCTGGGCATCTTATCAGCATGGCATCAATTTTCTATAGTGCGAATTATTTTTGCCTTACTAAGACCATATGGATACTGCTCCGTTTCAGCAATTAAACAACAATATTCTATTGAAAAAAATTCATTTGACCTTATCTTAAAATAAAACCTATATAAATAATTGAGACCCGATTTTTATGTTATTTCATACCCCCAAATTACCCGCTGAAATCCGTATTAGTCATTTGAATGCGCGCATTAATGAGCAACGAAAAAAAATAGCGCAAACAACTTCATCTAAACTGGAACTTTTGCAATTGAGCCAGCAATTGTCAAAAGAAGCGCGTGCGCGTAAGAAAACTAACCAGAAAATCTATGTGCTCGATTTTAAAGGTGATATGGCTGCGTCTGCAGTAGAAAGCCTGCGTGAAGAAATTACCCTGATTCTATCTACAGCAAAAGCTGGTCGTGATCGTATCATTGTACGTTTAGAAAGTCCGGGTGGTATGGTACATGGTTATGGTCTTGCAGCTGCGCAACTGGTGCGCTTACGTGAAGCGGGTTTCCATGTGACCATCTGTGTCGATAAAGTGGCAGCCAGTGGCGGTTATATGATGGCGTGTATTGCAAATGAAGTGATTTCTGCGCCGTTTGCGATTGTGGGTTCAATTGGGGTAGTGGCACAGGTGCCGAACTTTAACCGTCTGCTGAAAGAAAACAAGATCGATTTTGAACTTTATACTGCGGGTCAATACAAACGTACGGTGACCATGTTTGGTGAAAATACCGAAGAAGGCAAAGCCAAGTTTGAAGAAGAATTGCAACAGACACATGCCTTGTTTAAACACTTCGTGGAAAAATATCGTCCACAGTTAAATGTTGAAAAAGTGGCAACGGGTGAACACTGGTATGGTCAGGATGCCCTAGACCTGAATCTGGTAGATAAACTGCAAACTTCCGATGAATATCTGCTAGGCCTATTACCACAACATGATGTGTATTTAATCCAGACCCGTAAAAAACCAACGCTGGGTGAAAAACTAGGTTTGCAAGCAGCACAAATTGCAGATTCTTTTATCCCTGCGGTGATGAATAAAGTGGTAGATACGCTAACCAAAGCCAATTCAAATCTGGTTCAGATGCGCGATCCTAAACTTTAATTTATTATTCAGTTATGAATCTAAAAGCTCACTTCGGTGGGCTTTTTTATGATTTAAAATTAAACAATTATGCTATAAGTAACTGACTTATAGTGGTTTCTCCTTTATATGCTCACCTTTCTTTTACTATTCGGCTTCTTCAGTATCATTTTCATTCTGATGCTATGTATGATCTATCTCCAAGTGAAAGAGGA
>NZ_JAALGV010000042.1:0-9711 GCF_011174875.1 Acinetobacter sp. GFQ9D191M | reverse complement strand
GTTCAGCGGACGCTTACTTTACTTCTTCTGAAATACATAAATCTGGAATTGGGCCATTAAATTGAATTGATCCTGCTGCTCAAGTGCCAAACGGCGTTCAGGTTTGGCTTTATAAGCATAGGGAGTCATAGCAATCAGGTTTTTTAAATCCGCTTGAGGCAAAGTCATTGGCGCATCAATCACCTGTTCACTTACCAGATTAAATACATCCTGCAACTGCTCAACAAATTTCTGTGGCTCGTGTGCTTTCACTTCCTCAAATAAGGCTTCACGCATCGCGTACAAATGTTGTGGTGCAGGCGTCACTACCATCAAATAAGATTTTGGCTTTAATACCCGCAAGATTTCCTGTTTCGGAATCGGGCTAAATAAGCTGGTACAGAGATCAATGAATTGATCCAATACTGGCAAGGTTGCCCCTGTCCCTACCACCCAGGTAATTTCTTTATTCAGTTTAGCTGCAACCTGAACTGCATTTTTGGCAATATCTACGCCGACACATTGCATGACTTCAGCCTGCATGGCATTGGTGTAATAGCCTTCGCCACAACCAATATCGAGCAGATTTTCAATCCGCAGCTCACGGATTTTCTTAACCACAGCCTGTTGCAGAGGTGCATAGTGACCTGCACTCAGAAATGCACGGCGTGCCTGCACAGATTCAGGCGTATCACCTGGATTTTTACTATGTTTATGCTGCACCACATGCAGGTTCACATAACCCTGCTTGGCTACATCATAGCTATGCTGATTGTCACAGCGCCATGTACGTTCATTTAAGCGTAACTGCTCACGACAAACAGGACACATCAGTAGGTTCATTTTTTAATTTCTCCAAAACAAAAAAGCCGGCATGCGCCGACTTTTTCAAATGCATTTCTTAGCGTAATTTTAAGGTCATTAGGCCCAAAACTACTAGCATAATCGTAATAATCCAGAAACGGATGACGACTTGAGTTTCACGCCAACCTTTCTTTTCATAATGGTGGTGTAGCGGTGCCATTAAGAAAACGCGTTTATTACGCATTCTTAATGAACCGATTTGCAGGAAGACTGAAATTGCTTCCACCAGGAATACACCTGCCATAATCGCAAACACGATTTCCTGACGTACCATCACGGCAATCGTACCCAGCATTGCACCTAAAGATAATGCACCCACGTCACCCATAAACACTTGAGCTGGATGAGCGTTATACCAGAGGAATGCCAGACCGGCACCAATCATCGCAGCACAGATGACTACCAGTTCAGAAGAATATTTCACATAAGGAATATGTAAGTAGTTAGCGAAACGTACATCGCCTGCCAGATAAGCAAACACCCCTAAACCGGCTGCAACCAGGACAATTGGCATAATTGCCAGACCATCCAGACCATCGGTCAGGTTCACGGCATTGGATGCGCCATTAATCACGAAGTAAGTGAAAATAATGAAACCAATTCCCAGCGGAATCACGGACAATGGAATGGTGTGATCCTTAAAGAATGGAATCAACACATCCAGCATGTTGGCAGTCACAACTGGATTCGGTTGCTGCTGTGCGATCACATACAGTGCAATACCAGCACCGATTGAACCTACAGACGTCCAAAAGAATTTCTTGCGTGCAGGTAAACCGGCATTGTCTTTATAACGGATTTTAATCCAGTCATCCGCCCAGCCAACGGCGCCGAAAATCACCATTACCGAGAGCACAATCCAGACATAAGGATTCGTCAGGTCCGCCCACAGTAAGGTGGAGATCCCGATCGAGAGCAGGATTAATACCCCACCCATGGTCGGTGTACCCATTTTCTTGGCATGATTCTCAGGAGCAAACGAACTTACTGCCTGACCATATTTTAGTGCCTGCAATTTGCGAATCATGATCGGACCCAAGACCAAACCGATAGTCATAGCAGTCAAAACGCTGAGCAAAGCACGTAAAGTTAAATAACGAACCACCTGAAACGTGCTATCAAAGCCCGCCAGCTGGTCAAATAGCCATAACAGCATTTAGAGTTTCTCCATCAATGCAGCCATTAATGTTTCCATATGGGCAAAACGCGACCCTTTAAATAGAAAAGACATTGGCTGGGGATGATGTGTTTCAATCAAATCAATTAAAAATAGTAAAGCCTGCTCCTGATTGAGGAAAGCCTGCATCTTCTTACCATATTGCGTACTACGTGCACCTTCTTGTGCAGCTGGAGCAAATTCACCCACAGCCACCACAAAATTAATGCCTTTGACCGATACCAGATCCCGACCAAGTTTATAATGCTCGATCGCGGCAGATGAACCCAGTTCACCGATATCACCGGTCACCATCACTCGAATACCCTGCTGCTGCGCTAAAACTTCAGCCGCTGCACGCATCGAGCTTGGATTGGCATTGTAGGTATCATCAATAAATAAAAAATCTTTGTGCGGAATAAAGTTCAAACGACCTTTGGCACCAACAGCCTGTTCAAGGCCAGCCACGATATCATCCAGACTAATACCAATCGCCAAAGAGAAAGCCACTGCTGCAGTTGCGTTCTGCACATTGTGTTCACCAGCAAATGGCAGATTTACAGTTATAGTGCCTTGTGGTGTATTTAACGTGAAAGTCGCAGATTGCGGATGTAGTTCTACGTCAGTTGCATAGACATCACCGCCCTGACCAAAACTTAGAGTCTTCTCGGTTTTGACGGCTGCACGAATCTGCTCGGCATAATCATCCGCTGCAGGCACAATCGAAGTTTCAGAAATATGTGAATAGATTTCAGATTTAGCGCGACAAATCCCATCACGGCCACCAAACTCACCTAAGTGTGCAGTACCGATATTAATGATACCGGCCACATGCGGCTGTACCAGATTGGAAGTGTAATCAATTTCACCCTGATGGCTCGCACCCAGCTCCATCACCGCATACTGATGTTCAGCACGCAGTTCCAGCAACATCATTGGGACACCCAAATCATTATTCAGGTTACCGCGAGTGACTAAAGTCGGTGCCAGACGTGACAGGATACTGCCCAGCATTTCCTTGGTCGTGGTTTTACCGCTACTGCCAGTCAAAGCAATGACTTTGAGCTGTGGATTTTGCTGACGACGATATGCGCCAAGATGACCCAGCGCCAGGCGAGTATCTTCAACTACTAGCTGACAAATATCTGCGTCAACAGGTTGGCTGACAATCGCGATTCCACAGCCCTTCTCAGCCACTTGTGCGATAAAGTCATGCGCATCAAAACGCTCACCTTTCAATGCCAGAAAAGCATCACCTGCTTCGGCATGACGGGAATCAGTTAAAATCCGCTTAATCTGGCCTTCAGGTTTTTTATCATTCAGCCAATAACCCTGAGTGGCTTGCTGTAACTGTTCAATTGTCCATGACTCTAGAGGCACGGTACTTGTTGTTGAAGTATGCATGTGAAATCCTAATGCGCTGGAAATGCTAAATCACGGTTATGATGCTGGGCATCAATTGCGGCCTGTACCTCGACCACATCATCAAACCAATGTCGCACCCCATCAATCTCCTGATAATTTTCGTGTCCCTTACCGGCAATCACCACAATGTCACCTGGCTGCGCCTGGTCGACTACAAAGCGGATTGCTTCACGACGGTCATGAATTTCATGATAGGTTTTGCCTGAAAAATCGATACTCTGCTTCATGTCAGCGAAAATCTGGTTTGGATCTTCAGTACGCGGATTGTCCGAAGTCAGCACTGCAATATCAGCACCTTCGAGGGCCGCCTGAGTCATCAGCGGACGTTTGCCACGATCACGATCACCGCCACAACCAAAAGCAACCCAGAGTTTTTGACTGACATGGCGCTTCAGCGTAAGCAAGACCTGAGTCAGGGCATCTGGAGTATGTGCATAATCCACAACAAATAAACGCTCATCATCACGAATGACCTGCATACGGCCTGGGGCACCTTTCAGCTCGGGCACAGTTGCAATGAAATCGGCTAATGCAAAACCGGCTTGCTCTGCCACAACCAGGCTAGCAACCAGATTTTCGATATTGAAATGACCCAGCAAAGGACTATGCACAGTAAATGTATCTTGTGCAGTGATCAGTTTGAATTCAGCACCGGAAATACTGTACTGGATATCCTGAACCTGATAATCAGCTGCTTGCGACAAAGAATAAGTCAGAATTTTCGGCTGATTCGGATTGGCTTTTGCAGTATTCAGCATCACCTCTGCATGTGCGTCATCAATATTGATGACTGCAACTCTCAGAGATTCAAAGCTGAATAAACGCGATTTTGCTTCTGCATAAGCTTCCAGCGTACCGTGATAGTCGAGATGGTCACGACTTAAATTGCTATAAGCCGCAATTTCAATCGCACAACCATTCAGACGGCCCTGCTCCAGACCATGCGAACTCGCTTCAATTGAAGCAAATTCCGCGCCTGCCTGTGCATAGGCATGCAAGGCATTTTGCAATTGCAGGGCATCCAGTGTGGTATGAGAAGAGGCTTCCAGATTCGGCAAAACACCATTCCCTGTAGTCCCCATAACTGCACAAGCTTTGCCTTGCAGCATCAGCAACTCAGCAACCAGACGGGAAATTGTGGTTTTACCATTGGTACCAGTTACGGCCAGAATACGGGCAGCCTTGACTGGCTGAGTCGCTTGCAGATAGCGCTTTTGCCACTCGCCCATCAAGTGACGGACATTGGGTACTACCAAAGCTGGAGTAACACCTAGCTCTTGTTCTGAAATTACGGCCAGTGCACCCAATGACAGGGCTTTTTTGGCATATTCTGCGGTTTTTTCAGGTTGAGACAAGCTGGTCAGGGCAATAAAAATTTGCCCCAGTTTAACTTTGCGGCTGTCCAGTTCGAAACCCTGAAAGGATTGTCGCATCCATTCAGCAGGTTCTTGAACGGCGTAGAGATCTTGAAATGTAATGGACATTGATCACCTATTTACTGGACTTTGGGAGATTCTAAAGGTTTGTCCAACGGGACATTCAGCAAGCGTAAAGATTCCTGCATCACACGGGCAAAGACAGGTGCAGATACCATACCACCATAATAAGACCCTTGCGGATTTTCCACGACCACCACCATAGCAATACGCGGATCACTCACGGGTGCTACACCGGCAAATAAGGCACGGTATTCACTGGTTGAATAGCCTTTACGGTCGGCACGCAATTTATGCGCAGTACCGGTTTTACCTGCAACACGATAACCAGGTACGGTTGCACGGGTTGCTGTACCACCAGGCAGAGTTGCTGTTTCCATCATCAGCAGAACCTGTTCTGCGATTTGTGGATCAATCATCTGCTCGCCCTGTGGCTGTTCTTCTAATTTATACAGGCTTAAAGGCACTTTCACACCTTTGTTCGCCAGCATGGCATAGGCATCAGCCAGTTGCAGCACAGTCGCATTCAGACCATAACCATAGGCCATAGTTGCTACTTCAGATACATTCCATTTACTTGGCGGCAGAATCAAACCGGAACTTTCACCCGGAAATTTCACTGCGGAACGCTGACCAAAACCAAGACGTTTATAGAAAGTCGGTAAAGTTTCATACGGCAGTGACAGAGCTAATTTAGCTACCCCGACGTTTGATGATTTCTGGATAATCCCACCCAACGTCAACTGACCATAGTTATGCGTATCACGAATAGTGTGGTTTCCGACCCGCATACTACCTGGACTCGTATTGATGACCGAATTGGCCGTATATTTCCCGCTCTCTAGAGCCATCGCCACAGTTAGCGGCTTCATGGTTGAACCCGGCTCGAAGGAATCGACAGCGCCACGATTACGCATTGCGTCTTTATTTAATAAGCCATTCTTGTCATTCGGGTTATAAGAGGGCCAAGAAGACATTGCCAGAATTTCACCGGTTTTGACGTCGACTGCAATCGCTGTTGCGGAGCGGGCATTATTGGCGACGCCTGCTGCAGTCAGTTCACGATACATAATGTACTGTAAACGTGAGTCGATACTCAGGGTAATGTTTTCACCTGGCTCAACTTCTTTAATCACTTCCGGTTCTTTAACCCGGTTGCCTTTTTTGTCACGGATAATCTGCTGTTCACCATCCTGACCGGCAAGACGGGTATTCAGCTGCATCTCCAGACCTTCGATCCCAATTCCCTCACTATTGGTCAGACCAATAATCTGGGAGTTTGGCTGGGGCTGAGGATAATAGCGCTTATAGTTTTTCTCGGTATACACACCTTGGAAATTACGCTTCATGATCAGTTCCGCCTGTTGTGGCGGCACTTCTTTTTTCAGGATCAGATAACGTGAACGTGGACGCTCTTCCATCTTTTTGCGCAATTCAGCACGATCCATGCCCACTGCATCAGCCAGCTCATCCAGATTCAGGTTTTTATCTGGGAGCTGGCGTTTTAGTTTACGGCTATTCGGCTCTTTCTGTAGCGCCAGCATGGTTTCATCATAGAGTCTTTTATTATCAAAATAGTCACGTGGGTCAATCACGATTTTCATAATCGGCGTACTGATCGCCAGTGGAATACCATTACGATCATAAATTACGCCACGCATGGCCTTGATGGTATTGGTTCGTAAAATATTGGCATTGGCTTTATTTTGCAGAAAATCCTTATTAATAATCTGCACATAGAAAGCTCGGCCGATTAGTGTCACAAAACACAGCAGCACCACGGCCCACATGATGTAAAAACGGTTGATATAAACATTTAAGGCATTTTTCTCGGTGACGGACTGCTTTTTACGTACCGGTTGCTTCTTTCTCTTGTCTACCATGTTCGAGCGCTAGCCTTATTTTTTCTCATCTGAAGGTTGTGGTAAGGAAATCACGACACTCTGTGAAATCGGAGGTGAATACATCCTTAACTGGGTCACTGCACGGGTACCAATCTGCGCGGTCGCACCGAAAGTCTGCTGTTCAATCAGCAAACGTCCCCACTCTGCATTCAGGTCATCCCGTTCGCGCAGATAGGTACTTAGTTTGCGGTTATCCTGACGGTATTCAAAGACTTGGAAGACGACAAATACCGCACTGATGAAGACCATCAATATCAATATGAGGTAAATAATGACTTTTTTCAGCCATAACTTTTCTGTTTTTTTATCAACCACTTCAGTTTTCATGATGTGCCTATTAAGCTAAACGTTCTGCCACGCGCAGCCATGCGCTACGTGAACGAGGATTGGCTTTAACTTCCTCATCACTTGCCTTGACCCGGGCGATTTTCTTTAAACGTCGCGTATCCTTTTGTTGTTGCGGCATTCCCCAGCCTGAATCTTCTTCAAGCGTTGATTCTTTTTGAATAAACTGTTTAATCAACCGGTCTTCTAATGAATGAAAGCTGATCACAGCCAAACGTCCCTCTGGTTTTAAAATTTCAACCGCTTGAGGGAGGAAAGTTTCAATATCTTCTAATTCTTTATTAATAGCAATACGAATTGCCTGGAAAGTTCGGGTGGCAGCATGTTTATTTTTTTCCCATTTTGGATGGGCAACTTTCACAATTTCCGCCAGTTTGGCTGTGGTATCAATATATCCGGCAGCCTTGATCGCTTTGGCTATACGACGACTATAACGCTCTTCCCCATACTGAAAAATCACATTGGCCAGTGCTTCTTCTTCAATATCCACCAGCCATTCTGCTGCAGTCGGACCTTGCGAGTTGTCCATACGCATATCCAGCGGGCCATCTTTCATAAAGCTGAAACCGCGTTCTGCCTGATCCAGCTGCGGTGAAGACACCCCTAAGTCAGCCATCACACCATCTACACTTTCAATACCCTGCTCAGCTAATGCCTGTTTTAAATCAGCGAAGCTGGCATGGATAATTTTAAAACGTGAATCTCCCTGTTCCAGTTCTGCGGCAACAGCCAATGCTTGCGGGTCTTTATCGAAAGCATAGACGCGTGCATTTTCATCTAATTTGGAAAGTAATAAACGTGTATGCCCACCGCGACCAAAGGTTCCATCCACATAAATTCCCGTATTGCGACCAGCCAGTAAGGCATCAATCGTTTCGTGAAGTAATACAGAAATATGTGACATAAAAACTCAATCAATAGGGCGAAAAATTTAACTGCACATTATCACTCTGTTTAGCTAAAGCTCCAAACGACTTTTTGTAGATAAACATTAATTTCTATAGAGAAAACCGTTTTTATTTTTCGACAGCCGATAAAAAAGCCTCCATCGAGGAAGCTTTTTTATATTTTAAATTTATTTTCTAATCAACAGATTAACGCTTCGAGTTATAGATCTGGTCGAAGATTGCGCCATTCACAAAGTGAGTTTTCTGTGCATTGGCCCAGCCACCGAATACTTCATCAATGGTAAAGGTTTTAATTTTTGGGAACTGTGATGAATATTTGGCTAATACTTTCTCATTACGTGGACGGTAGAAATGTCGTGCTGCCATGTCCTGACCAAGTGGAGAGTAAAGATAGTTGATATAACCTTTAGCTAACCATTTATTGCCATTTTTATCTACGGTACGATCTACGATGGCTACAGAGGGTTCAGTCAGAATGGTCAAAGATGGATAAACGATATCAAACTTATTTTTACCGAGAGTTTTTTGTGTTACTAGGGCTTCATTTTCCCAAGTTAACAACACATCACCAATATTACGTTCAGCAAATGTGGTCATCGATGCACGTGCAGCAGAGTCCATCACTTTGACGTTTTTATAAAGCTTGCCGACAAATTCTTGGGCTTTGGCTTTGCTACCACCCGGCTGTTTCTCTGCATAACCCCAAGCTGACAGATAAACCCAACGTGGCAAGCCACCAGTTTTCGGATTTGGTGTAATAATTTCTACACCCGGTTTAGTCAGATCTTTCCAGTCTTTAATTCCTTTGGGGTTATCCTTACGTACCATGAAGACAATCGTTGAAGTATAAGGTGCAGAATTGTGCGGGAACTCTTTTTGCCAGCCTGGCTGGATCTGACCAGATCTTACGATCTCTTCAATATCGTTTGCCAATGCCAAGGTCACCACATCACCTTTTAAACCGTCAACCACAGAACGGGCCTGTTTACCTGAACCGCCGTGAGACTGTTTAAAGTTCACATCAATACCGGTTCGTTTTTTCCAGTAGGCACCAAAAGATTTGTTGAATTCGTCATAGAATTCACGGGTCGCATCATAAGAAACGTTCAGGAATTCACGATCCGCGGCTTGGCTCGAAGTTGCAGTAAATGTCAGACCTGTTGCCAATAAGGCAGCACTAACCAGTGATTTTAATTGAGTTTTCATAAGAGCATCGGGAGATTATCTTCATTAGATATAACTATATGAAATAAAATTATTTTTCGCAATTGAGCAAACAAAGTGCATACAGGGTAATATTTAGTTATTTTTTGTTTTAATTTCATGTTTTATATAACAAAAATATCTAAATTAAAGGCTTATTCTATTTTTATAGCATTTTATGCTTTAGATATAAAAAAAACGGATAATAAATTATCCGCTTTCTACTTATGGTTCAGTAATTAGAATTATTTACGGTTTTCCGCAGAGATTTGATCGTAGATGGCTCCATTCACAAAATGGGTTTTCTGCGCTTTTGCCCAGCCGCCAAAGACTTTATCAATGGTAAAAGTCTGGATTTTTGGGAATTGCGCCGCATATTTTGCTGCTGCTTTAGCATCACGTGGACGGAAGTAATATTTCGCTGCCAGCTCCTGCCCTTTTGGTGAATATAATTGACATACTCCCACCACTTTCGTTTTCACTCAAGTGGG